>JBLNHB010000170.1:0-7303 GCA_050268805.1 bacterium
GAGGGTCTGAGCCTTCCTGATATGCGACTTGATCCGCTCGGCCACAGAGGGCTTCACAACGCCGTATTTCTTCTTGATGTCATTCAGCATGAGGGCGCTCTCATACGTTGCGTTCACGATCTCGCTTCGCGTCATCCACGCTGTCTCATAGTTGAGGGTGTATTTCCAGCTCGGCATGAGCATCGCCTCGCGGTGTTCCCTGAGGGTCCGGTAAAAGATTTTGTAACCGAACCGTTCAGGGTCCTCAAAGATGCTGCTCCCGGGATCGATGAAGGGCGCAAGGGGAGAGATCATGGGAAGGAGCCTCCCGTAGCCGCCGAACTTCATGAGGAGCTCCTCGCAATACCGGACCGTATCCATGACCGACTGGTAGTCCTGATAGGGTAATCCCACCATGAAGAAGAGATCCACGCGTCTGCACCCGTTCCTGATGAATGCGCCGATTGCCCGCTCGAGGTCGGCATTGGTGTAGGACTTGCCGAACGCTTTCCTGACCCTGGGGTCATGGGATTCCGGCGATATCTCGATATTAAAATTCTGGATGGCGCCGGCAACCCGCTCGATAAATTCCTCGGGAGGCGGGTTGAAGAACTCGATCGCGATCTCATTGCGGATACGGTACTGATTGATCGCCTCGAGGAACCGCACCGCATAGTCTTCACCTGCCTGGAGAAGGTCGCCGATCAGCATGATGGGAGCCCCAGTATAGCGGGATATGTTCTTCATGTCCTTTGCAACCAGCTCGGGGGATCTGAAGCTTGCTTTCTCGCGCATGCAGACGTTCTTGAACCCCGCTACCGAGCCCCCGCAGGATGCGCAGTTGTGGAGACATCCCCTGCAGGAAAAGACCGCGGTCACCGGGTTGGAGAGCCAGTTCTGGAACGGAATGTAGCCCGAAGGATCGAAGTATTTAATGGTCATCTTAAGGAGGTGGGAATAGTCGAAGTTCAGGTTATCGAGGTTAAAGGGATGATGAGACAGTGGATTGACGATTATGTTCCCATTCTTGTCCCTCCATGCGAGGTTCGGAACCGATTCATATCCCCTTCCGGCCTTAACCGCCTCCATGAGACGTCTGAGCGGCTCCTCGGTCGAGTCGCCGCGCACGACGAAATCAACGAAGGGATAATCCTCAAGGATCTCCCGGTAGTAATAGGTCGCGGAAAGCCCGCCGAAAATAACCGGCGTGTCGGGATGGAGCTTTTTCACAGCCCGGGCCAGACTGAGGCTCCCGTCCGCATGGGGGAGCCAGTGGAGATCGATGCCAAAGGCGATGGGGTGAAGTTTGGCGATGAACTTCTCGGGATCAAAGGATTCATCGAGGATCATCTTCATCGCGAGATTAACGATCCTTACTGAAATCCCGTGCCTCAGGAGGTATTCTGATATTGTCAGGAACCCGATAGGGTAGATCTCAAAGAGCGATGACGACGGGATCACATCGCTGACCGGGCCAGAGAAGACGGGCTGCTCCCTGAACCGGTAGATGCTCGGCGGATGCATGAGGATGAGGTCGGGCCGGGATGGCCGAAACGTCAAGTTCCAGTATCTGTTCTTTTTCATTGCCTCACCCTGTTCCGGAAAGGGTATTTTCTGATTCCATTATACGCTCATGAATAAAAGAATTGACCAAGAAAGATGAGGACCAGGAGAAAGAGACCGAGCGTCATCATGGCAAAGCCGAACAGGCTCCCGACGGGAAGCACCCAAGATGGGGACGGCGATGCCTTACTCTCTTCGAGTCGGCCTTCCTCAAGCAGGCGCTGGTATTCCAGCGGCCGCTCGTGTTTCAGCTCCTCGAGGGTGAGACTCCCGGTGAAAATAACGGGGTCGAGGGGGAACTTTTCGGGTCTCATATGAGTATTGAAGAAGTGGATGGTGAAAATGAACCCCGAGGCGAGAAGCGCTTCGTCGCTGTGGATGATCGTCGCGATATTGAAGGACCATCCCGGTAAGAATCGGCTGAAAAATTCCGGAAACCAGAGGAAGAGGCCTGAGACACCGATCATCCCGACGCCCCAGAAAACCGCCCAGTAATCAAACTTCTCCCAGTAGGTATACTTGTCGAATTGGGGCGCAGGCCCCCTGCCGAGGAACCACTTGATGTTATTGACGATATCGGCAACATCCTTGAGTCTTGGTATCATGGATTCAGGCCCTATAAAATTGAACCTCAGCCTTCTCACGAGGACGATAGCATAAAAAAGGTATGTGATATGGGCGGCAAAATAACCAAAAGTTATTGCTCCACAGATCCGGTGGATAAGTCCTGCAGCAAGAGATCCGCCGAGCAATTTCATGAGCCAAGCAGCCCAGGGAGCGTGGGCATATTTCAGAGGCATACCCGATAGGACCAGGCCCATGAAACTGACCGCCATAACGATATGGAGAATCCTGTGGTATGGGTTAAATCTCTTGATCAGCATATCAACTTCCCCCCTCTGTTTTTTTCGTGCGTTCCCTGAGCGAACGGTATGCCCAGAGGGAGGTATGGAGGAAGAAGAAGGTAAAGACCCCGATGAGCAGTATCGTCATGAACAGAAAGATGTAATAGAGAAGTGGATACTCCGCCCTGTTCTCTTCCTCTGCGTGAGCGTAGAATTTCGTGAAACTGAAGCCCGCCTTCGCGTGACACGCCTGACAGGTATAGAGGATGTAGCCCGGAGAGAGGGTTGAACCCTCATCGTCTTTGGAGAGAATTTTATGCGAGCCGTGGCAGTCAGAGCATTTGGCGGCTGTTGTGTAACCGAGCCGCGTGACCTTTCCGTGATAGGTCTTGTGGTAGGTCTCGAGCTCTTTGGAATGGCAGGTCCCGCACTCTTGAATGAGAGCGAGCTTCCACTGGTCCTGTTCAACGCGCGGAATGAGATGCTCCATATGGCAATCGAAACAGGCCGCCGCGCCGAGGTTCTTTTTTTCGATGAACTCCTTTCCGTGGATGCTCCTAGCATAATCTTCGAATTCTCTGGGATGGCACATCGAACAGAGGTTTGGAATCTTCTGCCGGGATGTCTTCGAACGTTCATCCGCTGACCGAAAGACATCATGAGAGCCGTGGCAGGTCTGGCAGGAAGGTGCGGCGCCATTCCCTTTCTTGACTTGATTGCCATGGACACTGAGCCCGTAGGCCCTGGCGGTTTCGGTCGGGGCGCCGAGTCTGCCGAGGAAATGGCAATAGGTGCAGTTGGCATGGGTTCCCTTCTTGTGAGGATAGTCGGTGATGTCGAGATGGCATGAGGTGCATTCGAGCCTGCCGTGAACCGATGCTGTATAGACCGCCCTGTCGACAAACCCGGTCACGCCTTTCTTGCCGTGGCAGGAGAAACAGTAGTCCCTTTGCGCTGCAAAAGATGATGCAGGAAGAAAAGTTATAAGAAATATTAATAGACCTATAAATCTCATCACCGCTATTTTAGGCAAAAAAAATTTCCTATGTCAACTTCTTTTTTCAGGGATGTAGAGCTGGAGAATGGCGCAGGGTGCGCATTAAACTTTCCGTATTATGATATATCTCATACCATCCCTTACAGTCTTCATGGTTTACTAGGGACATGAAGAGCATATCATGGATCTACAGAGCACGGAGAGCCACTCAGACCGGATTTATCCTTCTCATCTTCCTCATGCCGGTGTTCGATATCCTCCGCTACGACTCATTCACCAAGGAGCTTTTTCTCTTCGGGAAGGTATGGTCCCTGGGCTTGAAGGAAGGCTTTTACAGTGACCATTCTATCGCGGGCGCCGGACACGTAGCCCTGCACTTTTTTCTGAAGGCGATCCTTCCCTGGGTCATCGCGCTCTCGATATTTCCCTTGCTGGGGTTTCTGCTCGGGAGATTCTTCTGCGGTTGGTTCTGTCCTGAAGGGGCGCTCTTTGAACTTGCCGATTTCTTCAGCCTGAAGATTCTTGGCCGGAGGAGCATCTGGGGCAAGAAACCGAACGATCCCGAAGTGTTCAAAACGAACAGGCTTATCTACGGTATGCTGGCGGTTCTCTTCCTGATAACCGTCCCTCCCCTCGCCGGGATCGCCCTGACGGGCTATTTCATTGCGCCGAAAACGGTCTGGCACCAGATCATGACTGGACAGCTTTCCTTTGGTGTCAAAGCCGGCATCATCGGAGTAACAATCTATATGTTCGTTACCTCGGTTCTTGCCCGCCATACCTTTTGCAAGTATGTCTGCGCAGCGGGTCTCATGCAGATGCTCTTCGGCTGGGTAAGCCCTCTGTCATTGAGGATCGCATTTGACAGGGAGAATGTCTCGAAGTGCACGGACTGCAAGGGCTGCGAGAAAGTATGCTTTATGAATGTGAAACCCAGGCTTCCCCGGAGGGATATCAATTGTGTGAACTGTGGTGAGTGCATTATCGCGTGTCAGAAGGAACTCGGTGTGGAAAATGCACTCTTCAAGTTTCAACTCGGCGCTGAAAGGGAAAGGACTCGGGGCAACACGATTGCCGATGTCTACGGGCCTGTTGCGCTTTGTAAAGTAAAAGGGAGGAGGATATACCATGGCTGCTACGATACTCGATTTAAAGAAACTGATCACGTTTAAAAAAGATACCATCTCGCGTGAGATGCTTGCCGATACACCGGAAATGAGAGTTGCCCTGATGTGTCTGGAGCCAGGTCAGGAATTGAAACCCCATAAAGCTCCGCTCCGGCTCATGATGTACTGCGTACAGGGGAAAGGAGAGTTCACGGTGGGTGACGAGGTAATCCAGGCGGATGAGAAAACCGCCATCCTCTGCGATCCCATGGTGCCCCATGGATTCAAGGCATCCAGGGGTGAGCGGCTCGTCGTTATGGCAGTGGTCACGCCGGTCGAATAAAGCAGATTCCCCGGGAAATGAGAAGACCCCCTCTCGGGGGTCTTGTTGCAGAAGAGAGGAGGCGACTCTTCAAACATCATACCGGGAGTACCGGTCAAATATCGAGATACTTGTCCAATTCCCAACGCGTCACCTGCTTCTTGAAGGTGTTCCATTCCCGAGTCTTGATGTCTATGTACCGCCTCGAGAGATGCTCTCCCAGCACATTTTGGATGAGGCTGTTTCTTTTGAGATCGAGGATTGCCTCATAGAGTGAAGAGGGGAGGGTGTCGATTTTCCGGGAGGAGAGCTTTTCCTCGCCGAATGCATAGAGATCCTCTTCGACCGCTTCGGGCAGAGGGATCTTCCGCTCGATGCCGTCGAGTCCTGCCGCGAGCATTACCGCAGGGGCCAGGTAGGGATTGCAGGCAGGGTCCGGACACCTCAGCTCGATCCGCGCTGAGTTCGGCCTGTCATCGAACCAGTGAGGGACCCGTATGAGGGCCGACCTGTTGATCCGCGCCCAGGAGATATAGACCGGCGCTTCGTAGCCCGTTACCAGTCGTTTATACGAGTTGACCGTCGGGCAGAGGATCGGCATCATCCCCTTGATATGGTGGATCTGGCCGGCGATGAAATGGTAAGCAATCTTCGAGAGCCGGTACTTGTCCTTGGGATCGTAGAAAACGTTCTTCTTCGTCTTCCTGTCGAAGAGGCTCTGGTGCACATGCATGCCCGAGCCTGCCATTCCCATGGCCGGTTTCGGCATGAAGGTCGCCCTAATCCCGTGCCGTTGGGCGATTGCCTTGACCGTCACCCGCAGGGTGAGCAGGCGGTCCGCGGTGGTGAGCGCCTCGCCGTACCGGAAATCGATTTCATGCTGGCCCGGCGCAACTTCGTGGTGCGATGCCTCGACATCGATGCCGAAGAGCTCGAGTGCTGCCGTGATTTCGCTCCTGATGGCGTGCGCTTCGTCGGTAGCGAGATCGAAATATCCGCCGCTGTCGAGGGGGATGAGAGGGGACTGATCGTTCCTGAAGAGAAAAAATTCGAGCTCCGGCCCGATATTGTACTCATACCCCAGAGTGTTGGCTTTCTTGATCATCTGCCTTAGGATATGGCGCGGATCACCCTTGTAGGGACTGCCGTCCGGGCTATAGATATCGCAGACGAAGCGTGCCGTATTCCCCGGGGATGATTTCAGCCAGGGCACGAGCGCATAGGTGCCGGGATCGGGTTTCAGATAGAGGTCGCTCTCATGGATGCGCGCAAATCCCTCGATGGAGGACCCATCGAACCACGCGCCGTACTTCAGGATGTCGGCGAGGCTCTGCACCGGCGCCGTGACCTGCTTCAGGGAGCCCATGATGTCGGTGAACTGCAAGTTCAGGAATGCTACCTTGTCTTTTCGTGCTCGTTCGATCAATTCTTTGAAACTCATCAGCTGATTGCCTCCTCTCCCCGCTCTCCGGTCCTGATGCGTATCGATTGTTCAACGGGGGTAATGAATATTTTTCCGTCTCCGATCTTGCCGGTCCGCGACGCCTGTTCGAGAACAGTGACCGTTTCTGCGACCATGCGGTCGGGTACGATAATCTCGATCTTGACCTTGGGAATGAAGTCCACAACATATTCCATCCCGCGGTAGAGCTCGGCATGGCCCTTCTGCCTGCCGAATCCCTTTACCTCGGATATGGTCATTCCCTGTATCCCGATGTTCGTGAGCGCGTCGCGCACCTCATCCAGTTTGAACGGCTTTATGATCGCCTCTAGTTTTTTCATAGACCCTCAATGTGTGAATGCTTTGTAATGGTGCATACTCATGGAGGGTTGACATCGCCTTGCTCTCTGTGGGAATCCCGGACTCCTCGATGGCAGCAAGGGGGTTCAGCCCTCCGACAATAACGATTCCTACTTTATCGATTCCAACCGGTATTTCCAGGAGCGGTTTGTTCGGCTCGCCGATCAGGAGAATGCCCCGGATGCCCTTCGCTTCCATTGTCCGCGCGAGCCTCTGCGCCTCGTCGAGGCAAACCACGGGAATCTCCCGGAAGCTCGCGAGGACCCTGCCGGAATGATTCTGGACGGCTCCGAGGACATCGGTCATCCTGCTCCTGATGAATATCTCGAGGGGGTCAAGGGATGAGCCCTCGTAGCTGATGAGGGAGATGAACCGGGTCGGCCTGCCATCGGTTACCTGCACCACGCCCCCGAACCGGGAGGTCACGGGGATGCCTGCCTTGAGGAAGATGCCGTTGATAGTAACGCTGCAGACGGTTCCCACGCCTGCCATCCCTTCAGGAACATCAACATCGCCGATGCTCTTGCCGCTCCGTGAAATGATCAGCCGGTCGCTCATGACGTAAGGAGAGGCATAGACGAGTTTCAGAATCGGGAGCGCGTCATTCAGCTTCTTTTCGGGAAGAAAGGAGATATTCAGGATCACCTTTCCGACAAGAGTGTCCAGATTGAGCGCGGTCTGGTAAGCGAG
>JBLNHB010000171.1:0-19570 GCA_050268805.1 bacterium
CGGGGTGCACATTTTCCGACCGGTGCAGGTATGTTATCGAAGCGTGCAGGCAGGAAGAGCCGGCCCTGCTCGAAGTGTCACCGTCGCATTACGCCCGGTGCATCCGCACAGGGGAGATAGCATGGCAATCCTGAAAGTAAAGAACATCAAGAAATATTTCTCCCTCAGGGAGGGGATATTCGGCGGCCGCAGGACCCTGAAAGCGGTCGATGATGTGAGCTTCGAGGTCGATGAAAACAGGGTCTTCGCTGTCGTGGGTGAGAGCGGGAGCGGGAAATCGACCCTCGGGAGGCTCATAGTCAGGCTCCTCGATCCTACCGGGGGGACGGTTTCGTTCCGGGAGAAGGATATCTATGCGCTGAGAGGGAAGGACCTCAAGAAGTTCAGGAAATCGGTCCAGATCATCTTCCAGGACCCCTATGCCTCGCTGAACCCGAGAATGCGGATTTTCTCTGCGATTGCCGAACCCCTCAGGATTCACCACTTGGTACCGAGACAAATGCTCAGGGAGAGGGTTGCAGAACTGCTCCTTTCGGTGGGACTTTCCCCGGACATGATGGACAAGTACCCCCACGAGTTCAGCGGCGGCCAGAGGCAGAGGATATGCATAGCCAGGGCATTGAGCCTATCGCCGGAACTGATCATCGCCGATGAACCCCTCTCGGCCCTCGATGTCTCGATTCAGGCCCAGATTCTCACACTTCTCCAGGACCTCAAGGAAAAGCACCGGCTGTCTTTCATCTTCATCAGCCATGATCTGAACATCGTCCATTACTTCAGCGATGAAGTCGCTGTCATGTACCTCGGCAAAATCGTTGAGCAGGCCGCGGCTGAGGAGATTTTTGCGAACCCGCTTCATCCCTATACCGAACTCCTCCTGAAGTCTGCTCCCAAAGTCTACGCTGAATCCGGTACGGCAAGGAAAGCCGGAGGGAGCAGGAACGGGGCGGATATTCCGAGCCCGATCGATATTCCTCCCGGATGTCCCTATCATCCCCGGTGCCCGAAACGGTTTTCAGAATGTGACAAGGTCAATCCCCCGCTTCTGGATAAGAACGGGCACCTCGTCAGCTGTCTTCTCTACAGGGAATGAATTCTTTGACCGTTGATTGACCCGGGATAATCAGAGCAGGCTGTCGATCTTCTTGAGAAAATCCCGCCCCATCCACTTTTCAGAGCCGAGAAACCGCTCGACGATCTTCCCGTTCCGGTCAATGAGAAAAGAGGCGGGGAGAGAATAGGCCTTGTAGTTCCGCGCAGCTTTGCTCTCCGGGTCATGGAGGACGAGATATTCCACGGGATATTTCTTGAGAAAATCGGTGAGGGTCCTGGGGGAAATGTCGGTTGAAATGGCGACAATGACGAAGTCTTTTTTATTGTATTTCTTTGACAGTTCATTCAGGTCCGGGATCTCCTCGCGGCAGGGAGGACACCAGGTCGTCCAGAAATTCAGAAAGATGACCCGTCCCCTGAAATCAGCCAGGGTGTATGATTTCCCGTCCAGCGTGGCGAGATTGAAATCAGGGGCAGGGAATCCGGTCAGATCATCAAGTTTCCAGGGAGAGGTGTGCTCTCCATAGACCGGAACTGAACAGACCAACAGCATGAGAACGATGAAAAACCATCCCTGTTTCATGGAATTTCCTTGGAAAAAAATCTGCGCGCCTCCTGACCATGCAGGAGAGACGGCATCACTTTTTCTTTTTGGGTTTTGCCCCCTTCATTGACGCCTTCTTGAACGGCTTTTTTGTCGCCTTCTTTGCTGACGCAACTTTCTTGCTTTTCTTGAGATGAGCTTTTGTGGTTTTCTTTTGAGCGGCTCTCTTCTTGGGAGCGGCCTTCTTCCCTTGTTTCTTCTTCTCCGGAGGAGCTGCTTCGGCCTTCTTCTGTACCGGTGCCAGGGGAGATGGCCGATGTGTCATAACCGCTCCCGGTTTGGTTGGTGCGACGGCCATTGCAGGTCCCTCGACAGTGCCCAGGATATGCTCCTCCCGGACGAGGAGATAGGGCGCCCCATCGAGTTCTACTTCTGTTGTCATGTACTTTACATACATGACGCGCTGGCCTGGCTTGACCGATGTGGGGACGAATTTCTTTTCCTCTTTCTTCCCTTTTTTCTTTTCGGTCTTATACCTCCCGGGGCCGATGGCGAGAACCACTCCTTCTGCGGGCTTCTCTTTTGCCGTGTCGGGAAGATAAATGCCTCCGGGGGTCCTCTCATGGGATTCCATCTGCTGGATGACTGCCCAGTCCTGAAGCGGTCTGAATTTCATACAACCTCCTCCACTAATATTATTGCATAGTATTTTCTCACATTATACTCGAAGAGAAGATTTTCTGAAAAGGTTATTCCCTCAGCTCGACCTCCACGACCATGTCCTTCCGGCCGAAGAGAAATCGCTTCCGTGAAAGGGTGAGCTTCACCCTGTCTCCGGGTCTCCTGTCGAGGAGGGCGATCTTGATGTCCGCGACATCCTCGATTTTCCTTCCATCGATGGTCCTGAGGACATCATCGGCTTTGATGCCGGCTTTTTCGGCGACCCCCCCGGCGACGAGCTTTTCGACCAAAATCCCCTCCGGGGCTTTTTTCAGCGCCACCATCAGCAACGGAGGTTCAGGCCCCTCAACAGGGCCCGGGTATAAGACCAAATCGGCGATTTCCCGGGTAATCTTTTCCCCGCCGCTGTTGAGAATGACAAAAGGGGCTATGCCGGTGAGACGCTTCACCCTGTCGGGAATCCCCCAGGAATTCAGGAAGTGCCCGCCCCCTGCAAGGGCGATGATCTGCACATCAGGGGATTTCTTGAGCGTCTCTGCTATGGTTTGGGCCATGGTCTCGTCCCAGAGGATCTGCGACTGAAAGAAGTTGTCAAAGTCCCTCTGGGGGCTGCTTGAATGACGGTCGAAAATATCCTTGAGGAAGTCGCGGTATTCACGGTTGGTGAGGTCCATCTCCTTCGGGATTTCCTTGAATTCATCGTCCGAGAGCGATGCGATGCCGCTTTTCGAGACCTTGTCGATGATCTCCTTTCTCAGGTTGAGCGCGACCACCGGTATCCGGTTCGCCCGGGCAAAATTAAGGATATCGCGGTAGAAATTGTAGTTGAAGCCCCAGCGCGTGAAGTATTCCGACTTCTTGAGGAACTCCTCTTCCGCAATCTCGCCCTTGATATACTGGTCGAGATATTGCTGAAACGGCCTCTGGAACATCTCCATGCCGATGACGATGTTCCTGTTCTCGGCAAAGAGCCTCCGGATGATTTCGAACTGCATCACATGGTGAGAATAGTCGGTATGGAGCTCGCCGATGCAGATGATCTTCCGGCCTTTGATCTTCTCGACGACCCCCTCGATGCCGAAGGTGTCTTTCGTCTCAACAGCGGCGACCTGCGTGTCGAGAGGTCCGATAATCCCGTCGGCAGCAGGTGCTGTCTCCTTTGATCTGTTTTCTCCTGTTTCGAACAGGAGGGATGAATAACTGCCGTATCTGAATATCTTTTGGTATGACTTCCCGAACTCTTCCGCGGTCCGGGCATGGAATATGACCGAAACCTTTTTCGGGTTCAGGGGATTCTTCTCGACCCGCACAACAAAGCCCCCTGAAGGAAGGAGCCTGGCAGCAAACATCTCCCGGTAGACCCTGCTGTCATCGGACAGGAGGAGAAATGAGTTTTTCCTCAGATCTTCGGAAGTCATCTCCTTTTCCTTTTTTACGACATATCCACGGCTCCTGAAGAAATCAGCAGCGTCTTTGAATCGCTCTTCCTGGTTCTCAGGGACAATGACGATGCTGCTCTTTGAGCCGGTGAATCCGGATATCACCGGGGGGAGTTCGTCGTCTGAAAGACTCCGCAGAACGTCGTAGGTTGGGTCGAGAATCACCTTGAGAGGTTTCTGGGCGGTTTCTTTCCTGGAGAAAATTTGCCTGGCAGCGATGCTGACACGGAAAGGCTCTTCAGTGGGAGAAAAAACCGATGCCGGGAGGGGAAGCGTATAGGTGTCTCCTTCCTGGATGAGTTCGAGGCTCAGGACGAATTTTCCATCCCGGAAGGCAGGAAAGGCTCTTTTCAGCTGAACCGTGGGAACGCCTTTTTTCTCAACCCATTGTAAAAAGAATGGTTTTAAATCCTTTCCGCTCGCGGCAGAGAAGGAATCTCTGAGATCATTCCACGATGCTTCTGTAAATGTACGGGATTCAAAAAAAGACCGAAGACCTTTGAAAAAAGCATCATCGCCGAGCTCGGATCTCAGCATATGGAATACCATCGCCGATTTCCCGTAGCCGATCGCTTTTGAGGCTGAATCAGTCCTGCCGGTGAATTCAGCCAGGCTGAATTCGTATTGAGGCTCTACGGAGTTCATATAGTCAATGAGAATTTTTTTTCTGTACTCAGCGCCTTTCCCTTTCTGATCCTCATACCAGTGGTCGGCGAGATAGGTCACGAGACCCTCGGACCAGTTTCCCTTCTCAGGGACATAGACAGAGTTGCCGAACCATTGGTGAAGGATCTCATGGCCAAGGGATGTTTCAAGGATGAAGGGGAGTCGAATGACCTGGGACCCCAGGAGCGTGTAGGTAGGAAACGAGTATCCGGTCTGAAAATTGTTCTCAACGATCGAAAACGTTTTATAGGGGTACGTTCCGATCATCGATTCATAGAGCTCAAGATACTTCTTCGCATGGTTGATATAATCGACTGACAGTTTGGCATCCTCGGAAAAGAAATACGTTCTTATAGCGATTCCATGGAATTCCTCACCCGTAATTTTATACTTTCCCGCGACGAGCGTGATTCCGGGGACAGGGTGGGGAAAATCAAACGTGAATGTTGTACCGCCTTCGCCTCTTTGAACCGTGACCGAATTCATTTCCGAGACCGCTTCGAAGTTTGCAGGGACCTCGACCGAGGAGAGTCTGTACGTGCCGAGCCCCTTGATCTCCGGATACCAGCCCGAGAGGAGCACAACGCCGGAAACATCGATCGCATTTTTCAAGACAACCCCAGCGTCTTCGCCGTCCTTTTCCTGCGGGATAGGCTCAAAGGCAGCAGAGTAATCGATCTCGACAATTTTTGTTCCTTTTCCATCAAGGAGCATTTCGAGAGATTTTTTGTCAGTTTTTTGAACAGTGCCGTTGATTCTCAACGATTGAATCTTCAACCCGTCAGCCTGAATGCCGCTCCTGAACCCATCAGGTACAGTTATCTTGGCATGCCCTTCGATGGAATGGCTTGAAGGCGAGACAACGGCGTGAAGCTCATAGAGGGGAATTTCAGAAGCGCAGACCCGTGTTGAAAAAATAATCACAGCACTGATGAAAAATAAGAACGGAATGTATTTTGAATATCGTATCATGCATGAGCTCCTTCTCTTGTGTGATTTACTTTTTCCCTAATGAGGCGAAGCATTCGTATAAACAGACGTGCACTATTATACCGGAACGGGCCCAATCCTCCCAAAGTGGTCTTATCGTTTCAGCTCATGGGGCACGCAGAGGAGGTATGGCGATGCTGAAAAGGATATCAGCGATCAAGGCCAGGCAGAATCTCGGGCAGGTGACCTGATTGTCTTGGAGTGCACTCTTCGAAAGTCGGGTGAATGCCCCGAGGGGAAGATGACAAGGAGCTACGCTTTTTCCAGATTCCAGGCTCTCACATTATTCAGCAATCTTTTTTCTTGTTACATCTTTATTAAAATCAATAAATTCCCCTATTTCTTCTGCTGTAAGGATCACATTATTGTACGAGGGTAAGACGTTTCTCGATTGATATTTGAGATCAGATGAAGATTTTACGGGAAAATCATTACCATTTTCCATACACTTCTTACCAGTCGAGGAACGGTCATGCCCAGAGTGCACACTATGAAAAATTTGTTCAAATGCGGCAGCGTCGCTGTCATCAGCAATGAAATATTCAAATACGATCAGTTTCATGTCGACCCCTCGAACTTGTTTTGCAGCTTCTTTCAATTTTTCAGAAAAAGCAGGAGCGACGAGGAGAACGCCCGGGCAATGATTGCAGTCCACATTTTTACCGGTGAGCAATCGGTTCATGATACCTTCATGTGTTTTCATCCATTGTAACTGACTCAATACGGAAACCAGCATTTCGATGTTCTCTTCAGTATCGATATTGAGGATCATCAATCGGCCAGCTGCATCAACTCCCAGGAGGTCGATGACACCGCACTCCCCGGTGCTCAATTCTTGATCAATGAAACGAAGCCCATGGTGTATGGCATCGGGATTTTCAGAAATTATCTCTCGTAATTTCTCTTTCTTGATTCTTGTTCTTCGTAATGCAACGGTCATGTGCTATCCACTCCCGATCGTGCGGCCGTACCCGGCACATAGATTACTGAAGAAATGCCCCTGAGATGACGATCCTGTTCGATGTACTCTGCTGACAAGATTTTGTACAATGTTCGAGATACAGGTCGTAACATCGGCTTCACAGAAAGAGTCACTCAGGAATGCGGCATCGGGCTCTTTTTCGCTCTTATAGAGAAAACCGTATCGATGCAGTTCTCTGCCCAGGAATTTCTCGACTGCTCCCGACATCCTGTCATGAACCAAATCAGCCTCAAACGCATGACGAATGGGTGTGATAATTATCCCGGCATGTGCCAATGGATGGAGTGAGAATATCGACTTAATTGTTTTGTAGGCGGCAAGCATTTTGAACTTATCCCGGGCGACGAATAGGATGAATTCTCTTAATGGATCCGGAAGAACTGTTTCCATCTTTAATAGGGTTCCCTGGACAACACTGATGAGAATGACGTCATGTTCCTCCTCTATGTGATGTAAGTTATTGAGAACCCGATCGGCCGCTTCAGTTTCGGACAACCCCGCTATGATTGTTTCGCTGAATCCCACAACCTTTACACCTGAGCGTCCTTCTCGTATGACACGATGAGAGTTTATTGATGTGTCACTTCCTGCTTTGCCGCCCGTGAGGAAATGGAAACAGGGAAGGTCTTCATCCATGTCGACAACGGCAATACGCATACCGGATCTTGTCAAAGCCAGAGACAATTGAACGACGAAAAAAGCATGGTGAAGATCCGGTTCATCACCAACCAAACAAATATATTTTGGTGTTCGTTTATTGTCCGGCGGGATTTTTCCGGCGTCTGCTCCCGCGTTTGTCTTGAAAGCCGCCTTTTCTTCCCCTGAAGAAAGGAACAGGTGGGAAATCTCTTCCAATCCCTTCCCCAATCTTCTCGATTCACTCATCCTGCGTTTCCAAATTTTCTTTTAGCTCCAACAGTGAATTCATATTACCAAGGTTGTCCATTTCACTCTTCGGATTCCTTGGATCAACAACCCACTTTCCATCAACAATGAATTTATATCGATAGAGTCCTGGTTCAAGATTGACGACAGTTTTCCACAGACTTCCATTTCTGTTCTCTGATCTGTCGAGCTGTGTTACAACCCAATTATTAAAATCACCTGCGATTTCTATGCTCTTCGCCGAGGGATCGTGATAGATAAATTGCGCCTGTTTCATCAATGGCTGCCGTACCGGTACTCTCCGCACATCCTTCTTCTGATCATGGTGGCGGAACTCCTGCTTGATAACTTCTTCTGATAATGCCATATAGTCGTGAGCTCCCCGGCACCCCGCATCGTAGTGAATGACCGGTACACCATGGCTTGAAGCTTCTTGTAAACGCACGGTATTATGTATTGCGGCGGCGTATACGCTCTCGGGGAAAAACGTGTATATTTGATCCTTAACTTCGTGAGCGAATTTTGTCCGGCTGTCAAACATTGTAACTAAGGCCCTTACTCTGATTGTGTGATTGAGCTGCCTATCAACCAGATTAACCGTTTCCATTAATCTGCTGATCCCGTGCAAGGAAAAAAATCCCACTTCAACAGGAGCGATAAGTTCTGCACAGGCACACAATGCATTGAATGTTAATAACCCCAAGCTCGGCGAGCAATCAATAATGATATAATCAAATGTCTTGTGAGCAGCCATCGCTGAAATTGCCTCACGTAATATAGTCTCCCGACCAGGTTTCCCGGAAAGCTCCTGTTCTATTGCCGACAAAAGGATATTTGCCGGAGCAAGATCGAGATGATGAGAGACAGGAATAATTACATCGTCAAGCCCCGCCTTTTTTTCAGGTATCGGCGTCAGTACGTTATACATTGACTTGTCGAGCTCCTCAGATTTAATATTCAGCCCCAATGTTGCATGTCCTTGAGGATCTAAATCGACGAGCAGAACATTTTTTCCGGCTTCTGACAAACAGGCAGAAAGATTAATAGCCGTGGTAGTCTTCCCACATCCTCCTTTTTGATTGGCAATGGCGATAATACGCATAGTTCACCTCCGCATTTTTGTTGTTAATGATTCAGTGACAAAAAAAGCCAGTGCTTCTTCACCACAAACAGAGGTAGAGTAGAAGCCGATGGCTCTTTATTCACTGATGCCCGCTCCTCTTTAATTAAGAAAAACGATATTTAACGTGTAAATTCTTTTGCTGGATATATAGTCCTTCCTCCATATCGTTAGCGCTTACAGGTTTAACTTGGGGTTAATCCCGTATTTTTTTTCGTATATCGGTAATTTTTCTTCAAGAAGTTCTTCGATAATTTTTGCCATTGAAATCTTAGATTTATCGCTTAATTCCTGAAGCCGTCTCTTTAATTCGACATCGATTGATAGGGAAAAAGTTGTTTTGATTGGCATTATATTAATTAATCATATTTAATTAAATATTTATACCACAATTTAAACTCATTGTCAAATAATAATTTTCGCAATGGTAAAAAATACATACCTGTGCCCGAAATGCAGACCGCTGCTGAAGGTTCCTTCCGTCATCAAAGACAGCAACGCCTGTGCTCCCACTACGAAATGAAGCGATCTTCGAAGCAGGCATGGCAGGCCAGCGAAATCTTTTTTCACGGCGACAAGCTCATGAGGACGCTCAAGTGTCCCTGTATAACAAGAAAAATACGAACCCATCTGGTATAATATTTTCTTTTCAGGACGAATAGTTTTACAAAATTACCTCTATGAAAAAAGGATACTTCGGAAAATACGGCGGAAGGTTTGTCCCTGAGACGTTGATTCCTGCTCTTGAAGAGCTGGAAGATGCCTTCAGACAGGCAACGAGAGACAGCGCGTTCTTGAAAAACCTGAGGGGATTGGAGCGCACCTATACCGGCAGGCCGACCCCCCTTTACTTTGCGTCGAGGCTCACCAAGCATCTTGGCGGCGCGAAGATCTATCTCAAGCGGGAAGACCTCGCCCATACGGGCGCCCACAAGATCAACAATGCCTTGGGTCAGGCGCTCCTCGCACAAAAGATGGGAAAAATGAGAGTGATAGCCGAGACCGGCGCTGGCCAGCACGGTGTCGCGACCGCGACAGGCGCTGCCATGGTCGGCCTTGCCTGCGATGTGTACATGGGCTCTGTTGATATCAAGCGACAGGCGCTCAATGTCTTCAGGATGAAGCTCCTGGGCGCGCGGGTGATCGAAGTTACGACCGGATCGAAGACGCTCAAGGACGCGATCAATGAGGCGCTCAGGGACTGGACAACAAATGTCAGGACTACCCACTATGTCCTGGGTACGGTCTTCGGGCCCCATCCTTTCCCCACTCTCGTGAAATACTTCCAGTCGGTCATCGGCAGGGAGACGAAAAAGCAGATCCTCAAAGCAGAAGGGAGATTGCCCGATTTTCTCATCGCCTGTGTGGGGGGCGGCAGCAATGCAATGGGCCTCTTCACGCCTTTTATTGATGATGACGTCAAGATGATCGGGGTCGAGGCAGGGGGACAGGGGGTCAGGAGCGGAAAGCATGCGGCACGCTTTGCAGGCGGCTCGATCGGCGTGCTGCAGGGAGCAAAGAGCTATTTATTACAGGATAAGGACGGCAATGTACTCGAGACCCACTCGGTCTCTGCAGGACTCGATTATGCGTCTGTCGGACCCGAGCATGCCTATTTCCACGATGCCAAGCGGGTCACCTACACCTATGCGACCGATAAAGAAGCATTGCGGGCATTTGAACTCCTCTCACGAACCGAGGGGATCATTCCGGCTCTCGAATCGGCCCATGCCATCGCAGAGACCGTGAAACTCGCTCCGGATCTTCCCCAAGAGAAAATCATCGTCATCAATCTCTCGGGACGCGGTGACAAAGATGTCCAGCAGGTAGGAAAGATAAAGGGGATCGAGCTGTGAGCGCAAGGATCGAAAAAAGATTTTCATCATTACGGCACCAGGGGAGGAAAGCGTTCATCCCCTACATCATGGCCGGCGATCCTGACCTGAAAAAAACGGAATCTCTCATCTATCTCCTCGAGGAGTGCGGAGCGGATATTATTGAGCTCGGCGTGCCCTTCTCCGACCCGCTCGCCGACGGACCGACGATTCAGAGGGCGGCAGAGAGGGCATTGAGAGGAGGAACAACACTCACGAAGGTAATAAGTCTCGTGGCTTCTGTAAGAAAGAAAACCGGGATCCCGATCGTGCTCATGACCTACTATAATCCCGTGTTCAAGTATGGTGAGAAGAAATTCGTAGCGGATGCGGTGAAAGCAGGCGTTGACGGAGCGGTTATCCCTGATCTTCCCCCTGATGAGGCGGAGGGGTTTATCCGGGAGACGAGGGCACAGGGGTTTGCCACGATCTTCCTGCTCGCCCCGACGTCGACGAAGAAACGGATACGCCTCGTCGCGCGGAAGTCGAGCGGGTATATCTATTATGTTTCGATGACCGGTATCACGGGGGCGAGACTGAAGCTTGACAGCACCATAGAACAGATGATAAGAAAGATCCGAACTGTATCGAAGAAACCGGTCTGCGTCGGTTTCGGTGTATCGAATCCCAGGGAAGCCCGGGCAGTCGCCGGACTTGGGGACGGCGTGATCATCGGGAGCGCTATCGTCAGGACACAGCATGCGACCCCTTCACGTCTCAGGAAATTTCTGGTAGAGTTAAGGAAAGCAATATAGTCCGCCATGGCATGGTTTAAGAAAACATCAAAGGAATCACGCGCCGAGAAGAAGGTCAAGATCCCGGAAGGCCTCTGGGTCAAGTGCGACAACTGCAAGGAGATCGTCTACCGGAAAGAGCTCGACCGGAACCTCAATGTCTGCCCCAAGTGCGATTACCATTTCAGGATATCGGCCCGTGACCGGGTCAAGCTCGTTGTCGACAGCGGGACGTTCCAGGAACTCTTCCATGAAATCCAGACCACCGACCCGCTCAGTTTCGTCGATGCAAAACCCTACCGTGACCGCATCGAGGAATACAAGAAGAAGAGCGGCCTCTCCGAGGCGGTGATCTGCGGGGCCGCACAGGTAAACAGCATGCCGGTCGCTATCTGCGCCCTCGATTTCTCGTTCATGGGCGGAAGCATGGGGTCGGTCGTGGGTGAACGGATCGTCCGTGCTATTGAGATGGCGACGGAGAAGAATCTCCCCCTCATCATCATTTCTTCATCAGGAGGGGCGCGGATGCAGGAAGGCATCCTCTCCCTCATGCAGATGGCGAAGACCTCGGCAGCCATAGGGAAATTCAAGGAAACCGGAGGGCTCTACGTCTCGATCCTCACCGACCCTACGTTCGGGGGGGTGAGCGCAAGTTTTGCCATGCTCGGCGACATTATCATCGCCGAGCCCAAGAGTCTCATCGGTTTTGCGGGACCGCGGGTGATCGAACAGACGATTAAGCAACAGCTCCCCGATGATTTCCAAAAAGCCGAGTTTCTCCTCCAGCACGGCCAGATCGACATGGTCGTGGACCGCAAGCAGCTCAAGGACACACTCACCAAACTGCTCAAAGCCCTGACATGAAGCGATATGATGAAGCGATCGAGTATCTCTACGGGCTCCAGTTCCACGGGATAAAACTCGGTCTCAGCAACACGCTCAGGCTTCTCTCTCTCCTCGATAACCCTCAGACGACATTCAAGTCCATCCATATTGCCGGCACGAACGGCAAAGGCTCAACCTCCGCCTGTATCGCCTCCATTCTCTCAGCTGCAGGATACCGGGTAGGGCACTTCACCTCTCCCCATCTCGTCAGCTTCACCGAACGGATCAGGGTCAACGGAGAACAGATCAGCGAGGCGGACGTCATTGCCATGACGAACCATATCCGGGATCTCCTCCGCGCAGAGAAAGAACTATCCCCGACGTTTTTTGAATTTGTCACCGCCCTCGGCTTCCAGTACTTCAGGCAAAAAGGGGTCGAGTGGGCGGTTGTCGAGACCGGCATGGGAGGGAGGCTCGATGCCACCAATATCCTGTTGCCGGAGGCCGCTGTCATAACCCGGATCGGCCTTGACCACCGAGAATTTCTCGGGAACACGATGGAAGAGATCGCGGGAGAAAAGGCCGGTATCATCAAGGAAGACACGCCCGTTGTGATGTCCGACAGCGAGGAGGAGGCCCTTGAGGTTCTCCTCCGACAGGCAAAGGAGAAGAGGGCCCCTGTTTCACTTTACCGGAGGGATTTTTCATCGCGGCCGAGAGAGGCGGGCATAGGGGGAAGCAGGTTTGATTATGTTTCAGCACGGGAAATAGGAGACCTCCGGATACCGCTTCCCGGTGAATTTCAACTCGAGAACGCATCGCTCGCCGTCAGGACAGCAGACCTCCTCCAGGATAGCCGCATCAGCGATGAGGTCATCCGGAGGGGACTCTCGTCGGTCCGCTGGGAAGGGAGGTGCGAGCTCTTTCGATGGAGATACCCGATCCTCTTTGACGGCGCCCATAACCCCGACGCCGCCTGTTCTCTCCGGCAGGCCCTCACGGACATCTTTCTGAAAGAATTCAAGAATGTTCTTCTGATCATCGGGCTCATGGCTGACAAAGACATCCGGGGGGTGCTTGCTCAGCTTCTGCCCCTTGCGAAGACCACCATTTTCACCACCCTCGGGTTTCAGCGTGCAGCGAAGGCAGAAGACCTGGTATCGACTGCGCAGGAGCTCGGGTTCGGGGCCGTTGCTGCTGAGGACATGGCCGATGCTCTGAAGAGAGCAGAGGCAGAGTATCAGCCAGGGGATCTCGTGGTCATAACCGGCTCATTCTATGCCCTCGGCGAGGCGAAGGGAGTGATCGGTTTTGATGCATCGCTCATCGGCCTGGCCGAATTCAGATAAGCGGCGAATACAACGTTCTCAGAAAGGCGCACACTACTCTGCGGGAACGGAGTGAGATTTCATTCATGCTCGTAAGGAACATCATACAGACAGCCGCAATCCTTTACTGTGCACTCCTCGTTTTCCTCTCCTGCTCCCCGGCCTCCTCTGCTGCAGAGCCCATTCCCACAGAGATCAAATCGGACACGCTCGAGCAGTACAAGGAGCAGGGAGTGTATATTCTGAGGGGGAACATAGCAATCAAGAGAGATACGCTTTCCCTGTCAGCAGAGGAAGGTGAGTATTACGAGAAGGAATCGAAGGCCGTCCTCCGGAGGAATGTCGTCTTTGAAGACAAGGATGTCGTGATCCGCGCGGATGATGCGGAAATCAATGTGGATGATAAGACCGGAATCATTCACCATGCGAATATCCTGGTCAAGAAGGACAACTTTCATATCATGGCAGACAGGGTCGAAAAGACAGGGGAAGACAGTTACACTGTCTCCAATGCCACTTTAACCACCTGCGATGGTCCTTCCCCTCCATGGTGCTTCACCGCTTCAGGTGCAGATGTTCTGATGGGTGACCGGCTCAAGGCAGGCAATGTTGTTTTCAAGGTCAAGGGAGTCCCCCTCCTGTATACCCCTTATCTCTGGACACCGGTCCTCACCGACCGGAAGACGGGCCTTCTCTTCCCGAGTTTCGGCTACAAGAGCGATCTCGGCTTCTTCTACCGGCAGCCGCTCTTCATCGTGCTCGCCGAGAACCGCGATGCGACGATCACCGGAGACTATTTTTCGAAGCGGGGATTTGGCGAGGGGCTTGAATACCGGTACGTGGAACGGGGCGACATCCAAGGTCAGTGGAACGGGTATCATGTGCGGGACGACCTGGTGGACAAGGACATATTCTCCTTGAAAGGGTTGCACACGCAGTATCAATCCGAGGGATTTTCCCACTTCCTCAATCTGAATCTGCTTAATGACAGGAACTTCTACAAGGATTACAGCACCGAAGTCAAAATCCGCACCCAGCGATTTCTTGAGTCAACCGGCTCGGTCTCCTATGCCCTGCAACCTGTCCGGTTTGCTGTCTCCGGTTTTTACTGGTATGATCTCCAAAACAAAGACGACACAATACAAAACAGACTTCCCAAAGCCAATATTTCTCTCCATCCTTTGAACATGGGACCGCTGCTCTTTTCCCTTGATGCAGATGTGACCAATTTTCTTTCGGAGAGGTCCTACGACGTGCAGCGGTACTCCATTGCCCCGGAAATGAGCGCAGGCATCGGCGATACGGTCCGTCTCACCCAGACCATAAGGGCTGCCCAGTCTTACTATAAAATGAGCAATACCGATTCCTATCCTGATCACACCGACAGGACTCTTGTCACGTATTCTGCCGGGGTGAACACCTCCTTTTTCCGGAGATTCGACCGGGTCGTTCACCTCGTAGAACCTGAGATCCAGTATGCGTACACGACAGACAGCGATTATCATGCGCCGCAGCTCGATGCCCTCGAAGCAGTGTCGGAGCTCTCTGATGTAATCCTGTCGCTCGATAACAGGTTTGTCGATGACAAGGGCGCATTTTTTTCTTTCAGGATAGCCCAGCCCTACGACCTGCGGCAATCCTACCATCCTCTGAAACCGCTCCGGCTCGACCTGGGTATGAGTACCGCGCTCTCTCTCAGAGCCGGGGTTACCTATGACTACTACCGGGGCGGGATAGCGGTGTTCAATGGAGATGCCGGGATGAATCTGAAACAGGTCTATGCCGGGGTCGGGCAGCGGTATGATCGCGAAAATAATACTCTCTTTTATACCGGGACACTCAATTTCAGCCTGGGCCCACAACTCTCCTTCAGGAACTCCCTCTGGTACGATGCCAAGGGGGAAGGCCTGAGGGATTTTTCGACGTCGGCGATCTATTCTGCCCAGTGCTGGGGGCTGACCCTTACCTACACAAAGCAGCCGGGCGAATACAGCATCAGGTTTGCTTTTGAGCTGAAAGGCCTTGGTGATTTCAAAGTCGGAGTGCTGTGATACGCAACATGGACGGCAGAGGATTGACAAGAGGCTGCGAGGATGCCTATGATGGACACGAGCAACGTCATTGTTCAAGGAGGAAATGACATGGCAAAATTCTTAGAGATCCCGGGTGTTTTGATCAACATCGACAACATCACGCATATCGACATCGAAACAGATAAGGCCCCGGGAGAGGAGCCGAGGAGGGTCAAGAAGATCGTGATCCACTTTGTCAACGACAAAACGACCCTTGTCGAGGATGAGGCTGAAGCGGTTCTCAAAAGGATCAGAAAATTTATTGAAGCGTAAGGATCAGAGGGATGGAGAGAGAGCCCTCACCAGAGGCAGGGATGATCATCGCAGGGAATGTTCCGTAATGCCCTCGGCCCGAACGATCTGCCATTTGAGCCGTTCTTTTTCCATGGTAAATATGACGTGGACAGGGGTGTCGAAATCACCGGCAATATACTGGGTGTGCTCACTGTGAGTGCCGACCACCCGAACATCAATCTCAGCCCTGGCTGCCTTATCAGCAACTGTTATGGACAGGTTTTCGTATTCAACTTCTAACGTCCGGTACTGCTGGAAAACCCGCTTGAAGCTCTCCTTCACAAAGAGATAGCCCATGCCATACTCATCCCGATAGTTCAGGGAAACGCACTCCATTACAGAGTCGAGATCCCTGAGTTCGATAGCTTCAGAGCCTTTTTTTATGAGCTTCTTGATCCGCGCTTTGTCTGACGGAATCAACACAAAGAGCAAAACCGGTACCATAACCAGGACAAAGAGGATGAATATGGTTTTTTTAGTCATCTTCTGTCGCCTCGAGCATGGATTCTTGAATGATCTCGAGCATCCGCTTCAGGTTCTCGAGGGAGATGGCCAGCGGGGGCATGATGGCGATCACATTGCCCAAGGGCCTGATGAAGAGGCCCTTCTCCATTGCCCGGGTTGCGACCTTCCAGCCCATTCGCTCTTTCCATGCATAGGGTTCCTTGGTTGTTTTATTCCTCACGAGTTCGACTCCTCCCATGAGGCCGCAGGTGCGAACATCGCCGGCATGATCGAGGGGCAGAACCGACTGGAGCCATTCCTTCAAGAGAGCCGTCTTTGGCTTCATAGCTTCGAGGGTTTTGTCCTTTTCAAAGAGATCGAGCGAAGCAAGGGCGGCGGAACAGCCGAGCTGGTTGCCCGTATAGGAATGACCGTGGAAAAACGTCTTGAGCTCATCGAATTCCCCGAGGAATGTGGTATAGATTTCATCGGTACAGAGTGTTGCCGCGAGGGGGAGATAGCCGCCGGTGATCCCCTTGGAGAGGCAGATGAGGTCGGGTATGACCTCTTCATGCTCGCAGGCGAACATCCTCCCGGTCCGGCCGAATCCGGTGGCGACCTCATCGGCAATGAGCAATACCTGGTATTTCCTGCAGAGGTCGCTGACCCCTTTGAGATATCCTTGAGGAGCGACGATCATTCCTCCTGCTGCCTGAACGAGGGGCTCGATGATGACAGCAGCGGTTTCAGGCGCGTGCGCACTGAGGATTTTCTCCAAAGCATCGAGACATGCCATCCTGCAGCGTGCCCTGTCGAGACCGAGTTCGCACCGGTAACAGTAGGGTGAAGGCGCCTTCTCTGTTCTGAACAAAAGCGGGCTGAAGGCTGCATGAAAGATATCGATGCCGCCGACGCTCATGGCGCCGAGGGTATCGCCATGATAGGCATTGTTCAGGGAGACAAAGAGGCTTCTTTTGCTGTCTCCCCTGTGGCGCCAATACTGGAAAGCCATCTTCAGGGCCACTTCAACAGCCGTCGAGCCATTGTCGGAATAGAAGACCTTGCCAAGACCCCGAGGCGCAATATCGACCAGCCTCCTGGCGAGCTCAATGGAAGGGACGTTTGCGAGGCCGAGGAGCGTTGTATGAGCCACCCGGTCGAGCTGAGATTTGATTGCGTGGTTGATTTCTTCACGACGGTGGCCATGGATATTGACCCAGAGGGAGGACACGCCATCGAGATACCATTTCCCTGTTATGTCCTTGATGAAGCAATCCTTTGCCTCGGTGATGATGACAGGACGCGCCTTCTCCCAATCCTTCATCTGGGTGAATGGGTGCCAGAGAAATGCCTTGTCCTCCTGTTCAAGACGGTCTATTTCTTCAAAAAAGTCCATTGGCAGCCCTTGGTATACAGTGTGGAGTCATGTGCCTATAGCCTATCATAGAGTCCGAATAATTTGAAATTTAGAGGGAAGAAATATATAGTATATTATCATATAGTTACACTAATCATTGAAAATGTCTTGACATGAGTCATATCAACGTGCATAATATGAAGTAAGTCAAGGAGACGGCTAATGACAACATCCATAAAGGACTATTACGAAATTTTGGGCGTTAAGAAGGATGCCTCTCAGGATGAAATCAAAAAGGTCTACAGAAAGCTTGCACGAAAGTACCATCCTGATCTGAACCCGAATAACAAAGAGGCAGAGAAAAAATTCAAGGAGATCAGCGAAGCCTACGCTGTTCTCGGCGATCCGAAGAAGCGGAAGGAATACGATGAGGCCGGTCCTGCTGCCTTCGGATTCGAGGGGTTTTCCGGGTTTGGGAGTAAAGGATATCCGGGCGGGCCTGAGCAGGAAGAGTTCGGTGATTTCTTTTCAAATATTTTCGGTTTCGAACGGGATTTTTCAGGCCACCAGGTGCGGATGCGGGGCGCTGATCTCGAATCCAGCCTTGACCTTTCTCTGGAGGAGGCCTTTCATGGTGTTACCAGGACGGTCACGATGAACAGGGAAACGAGCTGTGCCTCCTGCGGCGGCTCAGGAGCCGAGTCTTCCCGTCAGTGCCCGACATGCCGCGGAACAGGCAAGGCGCAGACATCGAAGGGCTTCTTTAAAATGGTCCAGGCCTGCCATGAGTGCGGCGGAACAGGAAAGATCATAACCAAGAGATGTGCTCTTTGCGGCGGGAGGGGAACGTTAGTGCGGCAGGAACCGGTCAAGATAAAGATCCCGGCAGGGGTTGATGCCGGATCACGGGTAAAGGTCAAGGGCATGGGAGCGCCCGGCCAGGCAGGAGGCCCTGCCGGCGATCTCTACTTCGGAATCACGGTGCTTCCCCATCCGCTCTTCAGGCGCGAGGGGGATGACCTCTCGGTAAAGGTACCCCTCACCCTGTCGGAGGCCGCCCTTGGTGCGAAGATAAAGATCCCCACGATCGATGGCGAACTGGTCATGACCATACCGCCGGGAACGTCAGGCGGCAAGAGATTCAAGTTGTCCGGCAAAGGCATGCCTTCGCCGAAAAGCGGGAAGCGGGGAGATCAGTACGCGGAAGTTTCCCTTGTTCTGCCCCAGAAGCTCGACGAGAAGGCAAAGGAGCTCTTGAGGGAACTGGACAACTACTATACTGAAAGCCCACGGAAAGGGATGGTGAGAGAGTGAACGTCAGGGACAAGAAGGAACCGCTCTACATGATCAGCGTCGTCTCGCGGATGCTCGGCGTTCATCCCCAGACACTCCGGCTCTATGAACGGGAAGGACTGATCACCCCGAAACGGGGCAAGCGTCAAAGGCTCTACTCGGACGAGGATGTAGAGAAGATCAATCTGATTCTCAGGCTCACGCGGGAATTAGGGGTGAACAAGGCGGGAGTCGAGATCATCCTCAGGATGAAGGACCGTTTCGAATTCCTTCATCATGAGGTTGAGGAGATGATGGTGCATCTGGAAGAGGACATGAAGAGGGAGTTCGAGGAGCGGTTCAGGGAATTTTTCACGGAATAATACTGATTCTATAGATTGACAGAGGAGGACGATCATGAGATTCGACAAATTGACCATCAAAGGCCAGGAAGCAATTCAGGAAGCCCAGCGGCTTGCCGAGAGCAAGGGGAATCAGGAGCTCCAGCCGGAGCATCTCCTCCTGAGCCTGCTTTCCGACGACCAGGGTTTAGCCTCGCAGATTCTGCGCTCGATGGGGGTCGATGGTACTGTGCTCAAGCAGGACATCGGACGGGAAATTGACAAGTATCCGAAAGTCTCGGGCGCGACTCCCCTGGGACAGGTATATCTCTCGCCGAGGCTGAAGGCAGCTCTTGAGAACGCCTTTCAGGAGGCTACGCACCTGCAGGATGAATATATCTCGATCGAGCATCTCCTTCTCGGCATTCTCTCTGCCGCGGGGCCGGCAGCCGATACCCTGAAGCGGTACAATATTACCAGAGACACCTTTTTCCAGGCGATGCAGAAGATACGGGGGGCACAGCGGGTGACGGACCCCAATCCTGAGGACAAATATCAGGCGCTGAAAAAGTATGCCCGTGACCTCACGGACCTCGCGAAGCGGGGCAAGCTCGATCCGGTCATCGGACGGGACGAGGAGATCCGGCGCATCATCCAGGTCCTGTCGAG
>JBLNHB010000172.1:0-3864 GCA_050268805.1 bacterium
GTGATACGGGGAATTGAATTCAGATCGCGGCTGTGGGTCGGGACCGGCAAGTATAAGGACTTTGAGGAGACGGCAAGGGCACTCGAGGCGTCAGGTTCCGATGTCGTTACGGTTTCGGTGAGGAGGGTGAACATCTTCGACCGCAAGAGCCCGAACCTTCTCGACTACATCGATCCGAAGAAGTACAAGATTCTTCCGAACACCGCGGGCTGTTACAATGTCGAAGACGCGCTCAGATATTCACGCCTCGGCCGTGAGGCGGGAATTTCGGACATGATCAAGCTCGAGGTGATCGGCGACGATAAGACTCTCTTTCCTGACGTCTGCGGTCTCTTGAAGGCGACCGAGATTCTGGCAAAGGAAGGGTTCATCGTATTTCCCTATACGAGCGATGATCCCATAACCGCCAAGAGGCTTGTTGACGCGGGAGCCGCTGCAGTCATGCCGCTCGCGGCGCCGATCGGATCGGGATTGGGGATACGGAACCCCTACAATATCAAGATCATCCTCGAGACGGTCAAATTGCCGATCATTGTCGATGCGGGCGTCGGTACCGCCTCGGATGTTGCGATAGCGATGGAACTCGGCTGCGACGGCGTGCTCCTCAACACCGCTATCGCCGGGGCGAAAGACCCGATCGCGATGGCAGCAGCGATGAAACATGCTGTTCTTGCAGGGCGGCTCGCGTATAAGGCGGGAAGGATACCGAAGAAGCTCTATGCAACAGCGAGCAGCCCGTTCGAGGGGATGCTGTAGAGTCAATATCAAAGACGGAAGGAAACCACAGAGACACGTAGGGCACAGAGGAAGACAGAGAAACAGGTCAGGCGTGTTGCCTGACGAACCAGGGGAGGATGTATGGAGTCATATCGGTATCAACAGCTGGCGTATCTCATCATACCGATTCTTGTCGGCATGGAGTTTTTCCTGACTGCAAAGACCGAAAAGCAGGGAAGCGAAGAAGCGCCCTTTGGATCGTACGTGCTCGACTTTTTTGGATTTGTTTTCATCGCTCTCATTCCCGCTGTATTCATTTTCACGATCTGGGCGGTTGAAACAAAGAGATTCATGGTCAGTGTCGAAACGCTCGCCCGGTTCGACCGGTACGCGGTTATGTTCCTGTTTATGGGCTCCTGGTGGCAAGTCTATATTCTTTCCGCGCTCAGGACGAGAAGGCTGAGAAAGAGCCCCGTGAGCGACTGGTATGTTTGGGTGCCGTATATCGTCCTCGGGATTTACGGCTCGGCACTCGTCTTATGGGCCGCTCCCTGGGGACTCATGTGGTTTTCGTTATTGTGGGTACTCATGACTTTTGGAGTGCTCAAATTCTTCAAGGTGAGCGCGAAGAACATCGAGCGGATTTTCTGGGTAATGGCGCTCATCATGTTCCTGATGGAAAATATCCTGTTCATATTCCTTGAATCCGTTATGTGATGGCAATAGATTTTACGCTCCTCCTTATTACGGACAGGAAGATCGTGCCCGAGGGAAAACTGCTCGACGCGGTTGAACGGGCGGTGCGGGCAGGAGTCAAAGCGGTCCAGTTGAGGGAGAAGGATCTGATGGTGAAAGAGCTTATGGTGTATGCATATGCGCTCCGGGAAATGACCCGGAAGTATGATGCGTTGCTGTTTATCAATGACCGTGTCGATGTCGCCTGTGCTGTCGCCGCTGACGGCGTTCATCTCGGACATGCGAGCATGCCGGTCGGCGCTGTAAGAAAGATCACCGGCGGAAATTTTCTGGTCGGCGTTTCGACCCACGGCATCGCAGAAGCGAGACAAGCCGAAGCAAGCGGCGCGGATTTCATTACCTGCGGTCCGGTCTATGAAACGCCGTCGAAGATGAAATATGGAAAGCCGATCGGCGGGGAAACACTTGCCGCGGTGGTTCGGGAGGTCCGGATACCGGTCTTTGCCATCGGAGGGATCAGGGAGCAGAATATTCCCGAGGTTGTGGCAGCAGGGGTGAAGGGGGTTGCGATGATTTCCGCGATCCTTGGCGCTGATGACATAGAGGGAAAAACAAACGAGATAGTGAGGTTAGTGAAATGACGCTCATCGAACATGCGAAGAAGGGGATTATCACAGGTGCGATGCGGTCCGTGGCAGAGCAAGAGAAGGTCGATCCCGAGAAGCTTGCTTCTGATATCGCTCAGGGATTTTCCGTGGTCCCGAAAAATATCGATCATCCGATATCTCCCCTGGGAATCGGCAAGGGGCTCTCGACCAAGATCAACGCAAACATCGGCACATCCAAAGACAAGGTTTCCTTTGACGAGGAGATGGAGAAGCTCAATCTCTGCATCAAATACGGCGCCGACGCTGTCATGGACCTCTCGACCGGGGGCAACATCAGGGAGCTGAGAAGGCTGCTCATCGAAAAATCGCCGCTCTCGGTCGGTACCGTGCCGATCTATGAGGCGGTTGTCCGTTCGGTCGAGCGGTATGGATCGATTGCCCGGATGAGCAGGGATGATTTTTTTAATGTCATTGAAGAGCATGCGAAAGACGGAGTGGATTTCGTGACGGTCCATGCCGGCCTCACCCGGAAAGCAGTCGGGAGCCTCAGGAAAGAAGGGAGGGTGCTCGACATTGTGAGCAGGGGAGGCGCTTTTCTGTTTGAATGGATGGTCTATAACGAACAAGAGAACCCGCTCTATGAGCATTTCGACCGGCTGCTCGAGATTGCGAAGCGATATGACCTGACCCTCAGCCTCGGTGACGGCCTCCGTCCCGGATGCCTCGAGGACGCAACGGACAGGGCGCAGATCGAGGAGCTGATAACGCTCGGAGAGCTCCAGAAGCGCTCCCTTGAGGCAGGTGTGCAGAGCATCATCGAGGGGCCCGGCCATGTTCCGATCAACCAGATCGAACTGAACATCAGGCTCCAGAAGGAACTCTGCAACGGCGCTCCCTTCTATGTGCTCGGTCCGCTCGTTACCGATATCGCGATGGGGTATGACCATATTGCCGCCGCAATCGGGGGAACGATCGCCGCCGCTGCAGGCGCCGATTTCCTCTGTTATGTGACGCCGGCAGAGCACATCAGGCTCCCGAGTCTCGACGATGTTAAGGAGGGGATTGTCGCTTCGAAGATCGCCGCCCATGCCGGAGACATCGCGAAGGGGATTCCCTCGGCATTCGAGAAAGACCGTAGAATGGCGCGGTTCAGAAAGAACCTGGACTGGGAGGGCCAGATCTCCCTCTCGTTTGACCCTGAAAAGGTGAGGGAATATCGCTCGCAGATTCCGCCCACAGAGACTGACGTGTGCAGCATGTGCGGAGAGTTCTGCGCCATCCGGACCGTGGAACGGGCCCTCAGGAAAGTGGTCTGATGAAGACGGCGCTGACGATCGCGGGATTCGATCCCACGTCCGGAGCAGGCATAACCGCTGATCTGAAGGTGTTTCACGCGCTGAAGGTTTACGGTATCGGTATTGTTTCGTCGCTGACCGCCCAGAATACGCTCGGTATCACCGGAATCGAATCCGTTCCCCGATTGTTTGTCCGCGAGCAGATGCGGGGAATTCTGGATGATATCTCTCCCGACGCCGTAAAGACCGGGATGATCTATGAAAAGGACATAATCAGGATTGTCTGTTCCGAGATCGACCGGGGGAGAATCAGGAATCTCGTCGTCGATCCGGTCATCACCTCGACGTCCGGGAAGACGCTCATCAAGAAGGACGCAATACGGGCATTGATCGATGAGCTCATCCCGCGGGCACTCGTTGTAACACCCAATATCCCGGAAGCCGGTGAAATCACCGGAATGGAAATCAAAGACATCGATGATATGCGGCGGGCCGCGGAGAGGATACAGGCTCTGGGTCCCGAGCATGTCATCATTACCGGCGGACAC
>JBLNHB010000173.1:0-10844 GCA_050268805.1 bacterium
TGAGCTCACTGACGGCGCCCTCGCCTGAAGAGAGTTTTATCTTTACCGATGAAACCCGGACATCAGTTTTCGTCACCTCTGACCCGTATTTCTCGATTGCCGCCTTGACGATGGAATCGATATTCGTCACGAGAAAATACAACGCCGCGGCAAGAACGACGACCACTGCGGCAACGATGATGAGTACCCTGCGGCTTCCCTTCACTTCCCGGACCTCCTTTTCATTTCGTCTTTTCTTCTATGGTAGAGAAGTTTTCTTCCGATTTTCAAGGCCGAGGCATAAGAAAATATAAGACCTGAGGAGCGTGAGAAAGGGATGTCATTGTTCATCCGTTTGGGGTAGAATGCGATTCACGTGCTTAGCGGAATGCTTAGAATAGCCGCAGCTCTGACATTGGCAATCTGCTTATGGTCTCTTCAAGCAGCCTCTGCACACGGTATCGACCCGCTCATGAGCTTGGTCCTGACTTCCCCGGCCTCCTTTGATTCCCAGAGAGACTGCAAGGCCACAGGGGTTGACCTGAATCTCGCCATCCTCATTCTGAATGCAGGGGATTGTCCTCTCGCCCATTGTGGAGACATCACCCTGGTCAGAGAACAACAGAACCATCTCTGGGGCAGGAATTGGCGGTCACTTTTAGCATGCAGCACAGGGACCATTGATTCAAAAAGAATCGGATCACGCAAATCGTTCAAGATTGTAAGCGTTTCATCCCTTCGTAGCCCGGTATATCGTATCAGTGATGACATCGTAGGCAGACAGGACCCCGGTCATGAAAGCCCCGGTATCAATGCAGATGATCTTCTTGTTCATGATCTTCATCACCTGCATCTGTGGCGTATGGCCTACCACGAGCGTTTTTTCTCCGGAATAGCCGAACCCCCGGTCCCAGATCAGATCAGACGGATCAGCGGTCCTGAGGTCCTTGCCCGGAGGGATGCCGCCGTGGACGAAGATGTGCGTGTCCGTTTCATAAAAGAGATCGAGCGATTCGACAAAGGGGACAAGCACTTCCCGTGCCTGCCCGATGCCCCCGAAACTCGAGATCGTGGCTCCCCCGCCGTTGATGATCCAGAGCAGCATGTCCTCGCCCTGTTCCATGCCGGTGAGCGCGCGATAGGCGAGATCCTCATGATTGCCCTTGAGCAGCACTACCTGTTCCGGGTGTTTCTCCTTCAACGACTTCACGTACTCAACAACTTCCTTGCTCTTCCCTTGCCTGTCGATGTAGTCCCCCAGAAAGACAAGCATGTCCCCGGAGGGAGAGAATTGAATGACCTTCTCGATCAGTTCCCTCATCAGGTCATAACAGCCGTGAATGTCGCCGATGGCGATCTGTCTCTGCAGCATCTCGGTCTCCCATTCAAGTATGATGACAAAAGGGCAAAAGTGCAAGAGCGCGCAAGTCGGTGTGGCAAAGGAGCGGAGAGAAACCGCAGTGCCTGCCTCTGGGATAGCTTTTGCCGTTATTCCGTGATACTATGAAATCAAGAGGAAGCATTCTCATCAATCTCCGTGCTCATGAGGCAAGTTTGATAAACCAGATGCAGAAACCTTCAGCCCGCGACACAAAGCCGAAACTCGAAATCGTCCTCAAATGCGATTCCGCGGGGAGCGTTGACGCGGTCAGACATGCCCTCTCGGAAATGGCCCTCCCGAATGTCGATATCCATGTCATCCAGAGTGGAATCGGTCCTGTCACTAAATCGGATGTCCTCCTCGCAGAGACTGCCGGCAGGCTCATTATCTGCTTTCAGGTCGATGTGCTGCCCAACGTAGACAGGCTCCTCAGAGAGCACAACGTAGAAGTTCGTCTCTATGAGGTGATTTATACGTTGACCGATGATGTGAGGGCCGTTGCCGAAGGCATGGTTCCCCCTTCTCCGGAGGAGCAGCTTATCGGTTCTGCGAACGTGATCGCCCTCTTCAAGAGCGAGCGGAAGGGGATCATCATCGGGTGCGAAGTAGTGCGAGGGTTCTTGGCCATCGGTGAGCAGTTTCGCATCATCTCTGCCATGGGGCCGGTGTATTCCGGTACCATCGAGTCGATGCACATTCGGGAAAACGCGGTTCAGAAAGCAACATCGGGTCAGCAGGTCGGAATCAAGATACGAAATTTCGACCGGGCGAAAGTCGGAGACATGGTGGAGAGTTTCCGCCCTCTCCGCCAGAAGAAAGTCCGGACCTGGCAGCCACGCGGAGAAATCATTCGAAAGCGCTGATTACTTTTCTTTTTTCACGTCAAAGAGATAGTCGCTTTCCTTCATTTTTCCGTGGCAATCGATGCACTCCTTCACCCTTCCCCATGTCTCTGCCTTTCCATCCGGAGCGTACTGTACCCAGAACCAATCTCCGCCTGCGGGGTTATAGCCTTTGATCTTGTACATGACCGAAAGGCCGGTGAACTTCTTGTCAGCGGTATAATTTTCCAAGACGATAATCGATCCGTCAGCCGCTTCCTTCTTTTTGATTGAAGAGAGAGCTGTATCGTTCAGCAAGGTCGTTACCAGCACTCCATGAGGTTCCGCCCCTTTGGAGAGCCTCTCCTTCCCAGGGAATAACGGCCATGCCCTGTACGGGTCGAACCTGACGATATATTCATTGAGCTTCTCTGCATTGGCACCGGGCAGAACTGCCTGGGTCTCAGACGGCACGATCTCATGGAGCGCCAATGCTGCGATACTGAATCCAAGGGTAAGAGCAAAAACGATCAGAAATGCCGATTTTTTCCCCATATGACACCTCCAAGGATTTATTTTAGGCTGGTTGTAATAATCATCTTCTCTTCTTTCATTGTACACCTCAACAAGGGGATGTCAAAGGGGTAAAGGGAGAGAGAAAGCACAGGAGGGTGAAGACCGGATTTCTGAATCTCAGCGCTTCCAAGCGGGCTATTCTTGCCTGGTGGTCCCAGGTCTGATACAATTTCATTAAAGACCGCTCGGGAAGAGGGTTGCGACATATGAGATGCTATCAGGAAAATGCAGTGAAGACGACGTGTTTCTTATTCTTCTGTGTAATATCAGCCCTTGTTCTTTGCTGTTGCAGGGGTGGAGGCGGCAATTCAAGAGTACAGCCGCCGCCGGGCTGGCAGCGGATATCGGCTACTGCTGTCGCAAGCGGTTTTAACCAGCCGGTGCATATTACCCATGCAGGGGACGGCAGCGGCAGGTTGTTCGTGGTTGAGCAGGCAGGCGTTATCCGGATCATTAAGAATGGTGTCCTCGTTCCTACTCCTTTTCTAGCCATCTCAGAGCGAGTCTTGTCAGGAGGAGAGCGAGGGCTTCTCAGTGTGGCATTCCCTCCTAGGTATTCTTCGAAAGGGTATTTTTATGTGAACTACACGGCACGGGGAGACGGCCATACGGTCGTCGCCCGCTACAGGGTCTCTGCTGATCCTGATATCGCAGATCCTGCCACGGAACAGGTCCTTCTTACTATAGACCAGCCTTTTGCGAACCATAACGGAGGACTCATCTTATTCGGCCCTGACGGGAATTTGTACATCGGTATGGGAGACGGGGGCAGCGGGGGAGATCCCCTGAACAATGGTCAGAATCCAGGGACACTTCTGGGAAAACTTCTCAGGATCGATACTGAATCAAGTCCCAATTCCGCTTCCTACGTCATCCCAACAACAAATCCCTTTGTTCAGAATCCCGCTTACCTTGATGAAATCTGGGCATCGGGCCTTCGCAATCCATGGCGTTTTTCCTTCGACCGTCTGACCGGCGACCTCTACATCGCTGATGTGGGACAGGATGCCTGGGAAGAGATCGATTTTCAGTCCGCATCGAGCACCGGGGGAGAAAATTACGGGTGGAATATCATGGAAGGTAACCACTGCTTCAGAGATCCTGCCTGCGTAAAGACCGGCCTCATCATACCGGTTGCAGAATATGACCATTCAAGCGGGGATTGCTCGGTCACGGGCGGCATGGTCTACCGTGGGAGGGAATCCCCCAATCTGCAGGGCATCTATCTCTTCGGGGATTTTTGCAGCGGCCGTATCCGGGGCTTGCGGAGGGCCGGCTCCGCCTGGGAAAGCTCGCTGCTTCTTGACACAGCATTTTCTATTTCCACATTTGGAGAAGACGAAGCAGGCAACATGTATGTAGCGGACTATGCGTCCGGCAACATCTATATACTATCTGCCGGCAATTAAAAAAAAGTGCCTCTATTAGTGAAACGTTGAAATAATGTATTCTGTGGAAATCTGCGCAATCTGCGGATGGTTTGAGCCGTTCTGGTATCGGTCCAGCCGTTTCTTATACAATAGTGCATGATCAGTCTCAAAGTCCTCAATCTTTCCGATGACCCGATCGACTATCTTGCTTCCCAGGTGCCTGAAGACCCGGCATCACAATTCATCGTCTTTCCAACAGCGCGGAACATCCGCTCTTTTCATGGGGCCCTGGCCCGGATGAACAGAGACAATGCCGTGATCGCGCCTTCCTGTTTTGAGATGGGCGCCTTCATTGAGCAGTGCCTTGATCCCGGGGGGAAGATACTCATTCCCCGCCATCTCCGGCCCTTCTATCTCCAGGAGGCGATCGCGCAGATTGAGCAGGCCCGGCTCGATGAGCTGTTCAAGGGGAATTCTGCGGGTCTGCAGAACGACTTCTTCGAGTTCGCGGCAACAGGCGCGAGGATCCTCCGCTTCTTTGACGAGATATATGCCGAGAAGATACCTCCGGAGCTGCTGAAGAAAGCCTCTCTCTATACCGACTACGAGAAGCATATTGATGTCCTTGAAGCGATCGCGCAGGAATATCGCTCCGTGCTCGGCCGCCATGGCTTTACGGATCCCCTGTTCCTGAAACTGAGCGGAGGGATGAGGACAGCGTGGCTCGACCGGTTCAGGGAAATCCATGTGCTTGTGGGCGGGTACCTCACCCGGTTCGAGATCGACCTGCTGAGGGCGATCGGTGAGGAGAAGGAGATCGAGGTAGTCCTCAGATATGAGGGCGAGGCCGATCCGCAGATGAGGAAGATCTTCCATGCCTTTGCTGCCGAACCGCAGACGATGAAGAAGGCCGGTCTCCCTTCTGCCATCGAAGTCCGTGCCTTCCGCGAAGCAGCGGCGCAGTTCGGTTTCATTCTCCACGGTATCGAGCGCGCCCTCCAGTCGGGGATCCCTCCCGAGGAGATCGCGGTCATACTCCCCGATGAGACCATGAAAGGGGTCCTCTTCAGCCTCGACCGGAAGAGGATTTTCAACTACGCGATGGGGCTCGACTTCAGGGACACGGCGCTCTACTCGATGATCGCGGGCATAGGGAATCTCTTCAGCGGCCGGATCGATCATCTCCAGTACCGCTCGGTGAACGTTATCAACCTGCTCCAGCACCCCTTTATCCGGAACCTGAAGGGCGACAAGCGGTGGGTCGATGATCTCATGGCTGAGATCAAGACGAGGAACCGGCTCATTCTCAGGGAGCAGGATTTCTGCCGGACAGAGATCATGAAAGATATCTTCTCCCGAATGAAATCCCTGATGAGCACAGAGCGGGGATACGGCGAATTTTCCCTTGCCGTCGCAGGATTTATGGAGGCGCTCTTTTCATCGATCGATGAAGAGTTTCTTTCCTCTATCAGCCGCAGCCCTGAACTGAACGAGGCCCGGAGCGCGATGATGAATGCGCTCTTCCAAACGGCGTCCCTCCCGTACCACCAGATCTCCCGTGAGAACGACCCGCTCCGTCATCTCGATTATCTCCTCGACCAGCTCTCCCGGCTCACCTACAGCGATGTAGCGGGCGGGCTCATTACGGTCATGGGCATGCTCGAGACGAGGAACCTCTCCTTCCGGGCGGTCATCATTCCCGACATGAACGAGGAAATCATACCGCCGAAGAATGAGAAGGACCTTTTTCTCAATACGGCCATCAGGGAGCGGCTCGGCATCCCCACCTATCATGACCGGGAGCATCTGGCGAGGAACTATTTCCTGTCGCTCGTCAAGAACGCGGCCATGGTTTTTCTGAGTTATGTCGAGCGGGATGAACGGCCGATCCGGTCAAGGTTCATCGAGGAGACTCTCATCGAGCGGGGGCATACCGGGGAGGACCCGTCCTGGCTCAGGCAGGACAAAGAGTTCGAGGGGCTCGTGTTTCCATCGGGAACAGAGCCCGGTGAAACAGCCATGCCGGACAGCATCCGGAAGGACAGGGCGGTCCTGAAATCGATCCGCGACATGACCATGAACGCATCGGTCCTCAAACTCTACCGGCAGTGCTCCTACAAATTTTATCTCGCGCGCATCAAGGGACTGGAGGAACCGAAGGAACTGGCAGAGGAGCTGGAACCGCTCGACATGGGCAATCTCCTCCACCGGGCGCTCAGGAGTGTGTATGAAGGCGGGAGCGTGTTTTCCGATCCCGGCAAGCTGGCCGACCGGATACGCGAGGCGGTGAAGAAGGAAGCGGCGCGCTATGACATCTTCAGGCTGAGTCCCCAGGCGGTGTTCGAGCTCGACGTTCTCCTGGACAAGCTCTATCGTTTTGCCGAGAGCGAGGTCAGCCGGTTCCGTGAGGGATGGAGAACGACCTATCTCGAATACCCGGTGGAGCAGGTGATATCGGATCTCGCCTTTTCAGGCCGGATCGACCGGATCGACGTGCATGCGGAACAATGCTGCGCCTTCATCATCGACTACAAGTTCTCGAATGTGGACCGGCTCAGACATGTCCGCTATGACGAGCGGTTCGTTGAGTTTCAGCTTCCCCTCTACCGTCTCATGCTTTCGGGAAAACATCCTGAACTCAGGATCGGGGGGATCGGGTACTACGATCTCAGGGACAGCTTCCGGCTTGTCGAAGCCATTGAGCACGGCACAGCCGAGGACTTCCGGACACTCCTGGGGAAGGTGCTCGATGAGCTCCTCTCTCCGGAAGAGGAATTCGTGAAGACGGACGATCTCAGGCTCTGCCTTCACTGCGGGTTTGCGAGGATATGCGGACGGCAGAGATAATCGACCCAGGCCGGAATGTGGCGCTCAAGGCCTCTGCAGGAAGCGGCAAGACATTCGCCCTCAGCTTGCGCGTCATCAATCTCCTTCTCCATGGCGTCCATCCCGAGAATATCCTCTGCATCACCTTCACGAACAAGGCGACGAACGAGATGTATCAGCGGGTCATCTCCCTGCTCCGGTCTCTGGCCTTTGAACTCAGCCCGGGAAACATCAGTAATGAGGCGAAGTACCTCCTTCTCGCGGAGCGGGGAGAGGAGACCCTCCGGGAACTCTCCGCGTATTCCTTCAGCGACGACGAAGTGATCAGGCTCAGAGAGAGGTCGCGGGCGATCTACGATCAGGTGGTGCGCTCCCTGTCGAGGCTGAGGATATCCACGATCGACAGCTTCCTCAACACCATTCTCCGCCTCTTCCCCTTCGAAGCCGGCGTCAGGCCCGATTTCAGGATTCTCACACCCGAAATCCATGACCGCCTCTATCAGGACGCCTTTGACCATTTCATTCGCTCCCTCGATGATGACCCGAAGCTGAGGCATGTGATGGCCGAGCTCATCAAACTGAGCTATCAGGCGGTCAATTCACCGGCCACATTCCTCGCTCCCTATTTCAGCCGGCTCCTGGAGATGAGGATCGGAGCGGAGCGGATCATTCGGGCGAAGCTCGCCTGTGTGGAAGAAGGAGAGGGGGACCGCTGCATCAGCGACATTACGACAGACCTCAAGCGTATCGGGGATCTCGATATCTCGATCCGGAAAGAGGCGCGGTCCTTTGCCGGGGAACTCAAAACCCAGTGCCCTGACCTCTCGACACCGGGGCGGAATGAGCTGAAACGATACGAGACATCGGACGCGGGAGGGATCGCGGGGCTCACGAGCATCACCAAGGATGCCTATGATGAATACACCTATTTCCGGAGGTGCTGCCATGACCGGAGGGCCCAGGGGATATTCGAGAAGATCAAAAAGGACCTTCCCCTCTTCGTCACGCACAGGAACAGATCGTACCGCGACGCGATCCTCTATCTCTTTTCGCTCTTTGCCTCGGCGCTGGACCGGCTCAAGAGATCCGGCAACGGTCTCTCCTTTCCGGATGTGACGAATACCTGTTACCGGTTCCTGGTCGATCACGGCATGCTCCACCAGGATGCGGACTATTTCTACTTCAGGCTTGACAGCAGGATCGAGCATCTCCTGATCGACGAGTTCCAGGACACGAACTTTGTCCAGTGGCTCATCCTCAAGCCCTTTGTCGATGAGCTCACGGCAGGCGTCGGCCAGCACGACCGGCAGGGCTCCTTCTTCTATGTCGGCGACCCGAAGCAGTCCATCTACCGCTTCCGGGGCGGGGAGAGCCGCCTCTTCGACAATGTCCTCGATCAGTACCAGGGGAAGATCCTGTCCGAGACCCTCAGCAGCAACTACCGGAGTTCCCGCCAGGTTGTGGAATTCGTGAACACGCTCTTCTCCGGCATCGCCGAGAGATATCCCTTTGACTATGAACCGCAGGAAGGCAAGAGGGGGGAGAGCGAAGGATGCGTGGAGGTGGTGTTCTTCAGCAGGGACGACGCGAAGCAGGACCCTGATATGAAAAAGAAGCAGGTTCTCGCATGGATGCGGCGGCTCCTGGGAAGCGGGACCGGCCCCGGAGCGGTGGCCATACTCTGCAGCGACAACAGGGAATGCGAGACGTACGCTGAAAGCCTCGCGGTGGAGGGCATACCGGCGGTCACCGAGGGGTCCCTGAGTTTCCTCAGCTCGCCGGGAGTCGGCGCCGTCCTCGAAATGCTCAGGTATCTCAATGATCCGAGCCAGAGCGTGTATCTGCTGAATTTCCTCTTCTCCGTTCCCGGCCTCCTGTCTGAGCAGAAGAAGCTGGCCCTCCTCTCCCTCAACCGAGATCACGCTCTTCCTGAGGACACCCGCGGGAAGATCGAGAGGATCCTTAACCGTGTGAATCTTCTTCCCGTGGCGCATGTCATCAGGATGATCGTCGATGAGTTCGGGCTTTTCTCGAGCTTTGGCAGGGACCCCAACATGATTCTCCTCATGGATAGGGCTTCCAGCCCTGAGCTCGAGGATCCGGTCTCTCTCGGTGTGTTCCTCGAATTCGTCGAGATGACGCTCAGGGATGTGAAGGCGGTCCAGGCCGAATCGGTCAATGCGGTAAAGGTCCTTACCATCCATAAGGCGAAGGGTCTCGAATTCCCCTTCGTGATCGTTCCCGAACTCGAGATCGACATCTCGGTGAACGCCAACAATACCCGGCTCATCTTTTCGTATGACGCGAATCTCCTGGTGGATGACATCTGCCTCAATGAGAACGAAAAAATGCTCCGGTTCCATGAGGAACTCTCCCGGGCGGTCGAGCGTGAACAGGCGCTCGTGCTCAGAGACCGGCTGAACCAGCTCTATGTGGCGCTCACGAGGGCAGGGGAGGGGCTCTTTGTTGCTGCCGTTGCAGGAGATCAGGAGTGCCGGAGAGAACGCATTCTGAAGCTCTCGAATATCCTCGCCGAGGTGCTTGGAGAGCAGGGATACCGATCCGGCAGTCTCCCCGCTGCCGGCCCGGAACCGCGGCCGGAAATCACCGCCCATGAGCGGCAGAGAGCAGGGCTCGATGATGTTCTGGCTTTCATCGAAAAGAAGAAACAGAAGCCTTCCCCAGCGGAGGAAAAGGAAGAAATCCTTGAGACGAGGTCCTTTGAGAATTTCAGGGCACGGAGGCTCGGTGTCGCCTTCCATGCGGCGGTCCAGACGATGAACAGTTTTGACCGGAAGGCGGCTGATGAAGCGCTCGGTTGGATGAAGGAATCTTTTGGAGCGGAGCTTTCTTCTCAGGAGCTTGAGTCGATACGGTCGAGGCTGCGCCTCCTGGTGGATAATCCCCGGTTCCTCATGATGACGGAGGGGGTGGAGAGAAATCATGAAATCACGTTTCTCCAGGGCAGAAAGGTCTCGGTACCTGATCTTCTCCTTATCGGCAAGGATGAGATAAAGATCATCGATTTCAAGACGAGCTATGAGAACGAGCTGCTTGAACGGTACCGGAGACAGGTCCTCGGTTATTGTGCGCTCGCTTCCCGGATATTCCGGCTTCCTTGCAAAGGATATCTCTGCTTTGTGCTTGAGGACAATATCAGATATCAGGAGGTATCATGAATTACAAGAGAAAAGGGTTCACGCTCGTTGCTCCCGTTCTTCTTTGTGTCCTCTTGTGTCTTCCTCTGTCTCTGGATGCGCAGGACACCGCGGAGATCGTTTTTGATTTCGAGGGCGCCCCGAACAAACAGGGAGTTCCCGATCCCTGGAAACTCAAGGTGAAGAGCGGGAAATCCCGGGTGCAGGTGGTCAAAGAAGCCAACGGAAGCGTTGCACGTTTTGTGTGCGAAGATGCCTCCTTTTCTTTGCAGCGGGAAATAAAGATTGATACCAAGAAATATCCTTTCCTTGAATGGCAATGGAAAGCGGTAAGACTCCCCCCGAACGGCGATCTGCGCAAGAGCGGGACCAATGACCAGGCGCTCCAGATTCTCCTTGCCTTTTCCGGCAACAAGATCCTCAGCTATGTCTGGGACACGAACGCGCCGGAAGGAACGGTCGGCTCTGAATCAGTTCCCTGGCCGATCGGCCTTTCCGTAAAAGCCGTGGTAGTAAAATCGGGGACCGGTGAAGTCGGGCAGTGGCTCGTGATGAAGCGGAATGTCTATGATGATTACCGGCGGCTTTTCGGGATCGAGCCGGGGGCTTTGCAAGGGCTTCGCGTCCAAACCAATTGCCAGCATACCGGTTCCACCGCTGAGGGCCATTTCGGGAAAATCTCCCTGAGCGCGGCAGGCAGATAAGGCGAAGAAAAATGGTGTTCACATTTCTT
>JBLNHB010000174.1:0-14390 GCA_050268805.1 bacterium
CTGCTCGATCGCGGTGAGGACCGTTCCGCCTCCGGTGAAGAAGTAGTACTTTGCATTGTCCATGACCGAGAGGTAGAGGCCGGGACAGAGGTTCTTGAATTCCTGGAGCGTGTCGCCGCCGCCATACATCTTGACGGCTTCGGCGTTGTAGTCGATGGTATGGTCAAGGGCCTGGGAGCCGGCGAAGAAATGGGGGGTATACCCCATGACAGCATTCACGAATGTAGTCCGTGCCGTCCCTATCGCCTCGGCGACCGCTCTGTCCTCAAAGGACCGGGGATCGATATCGAGGACATAGCCATAGGACTTTCCGGGCTTGAAATCCCGTATCGAGATGGTCCGGTATCTTCCCTCTATTCTCCCTTCGATGGTATCGGATTCGACGACGAAAGGTAGTTCGACGACTTTCCCGAGCGTTCTGTCTTTTTCGACCAGTTCCTTTGCAAGGTTAATGTCCTCCTCGGTCACTCCCTGTATCTTTACTCCGTATTTCGCACAGAGATAGGTATTATAGATGACGCCGCCGAGGATGAGACGGTCCACTTTCTCATAGATTGCATAGAGCGGTTTTATTTTTGTGTCGTATTTCGATCCCGCGACAACCGCAACAAAGGGCCTCACCGGTTCGAGGACCCTCCCGAGATTAAGGATCTCCTGCTGCATGAGGAATCCGGCGTAGGAAGGGAGATGTTTCGTGATGTCATAGGTCGTGGCATGGGGCTGCCAAGAGCCGAAGGCATCATTCACAAAGATATCGGCGAGCCCCGCGAGCTGGAGGGTGAACTGCTCCCGGGTCTCTCCCTTGGATTCCTCGCCTTCAAACCACCGGGTATTGGGAAGATAGATCCCCCCGATCCTTCGCTCCCTCAGGTCGCGGATGGCGAGGTTTATGGAGGTATCGATCCCGGGTATCCCCTTTTCCGGGTCAATGGGGAATTTCGGAATATGGATTTTAGTATGGAGTTTCTGCTCGAGATACTGGGTGATGGGCTCTACAGACTCCTCGGGTCTGCAGACTATCTTTCCTGTTTTTTTGTCTTTCGGCCTTCCGATGTGGGTCATCATGATCGGCCGTCCGCCCCGCTCGACAATATTGAAGAGCGTCCCAATCGTCCGGTCTATCCGGAAGGGGTCGCGGATCTCTCCGCCCTTGACGACATTATGGTCGAAGCGGACGAGCACGATCTTTCCATTCAGGCCTGCGTCCTGGATGAGGGGCAGATCAGGAGGGAGACTCAGGGTCGTCATATCAGGCTCCTTCAGAGTGACGGACAATCCGGTTCACAGGCTGATCATTCTCTTCTTCCCCGCAGTCACCGCAGGGGAAATACATCAAGAGCGCTTGTTTCATCGCAGCCATCGCGTCCTGCCGGGTTCTCCCCTTTGCGCTGTAACCGGGGATCTTTTCGGAGGTGACGACCCAGCTCCCGTCAGGTTCCTGATGGAGAGTGAATTCTCTCATGTGTTGTCCTTCCGGGCTTCCTGGAGGGGAAGTCCGTACACCCTCAGGTGTTCACTCATGATGGCACATACCTCCTCGGCAGTATCAACAAGAGAAATGAGGCCTATGTCCTCAGGGGAGATGGTGTTCTGCTTTACAAGCGTGTTCTTGAACCAGTCGATGAGCCCTTTCCAGTAGTCTTTCCCGAAAAGGATGATCGGGAACACGCCGATCCTCTTGGTCTGCGAGAGGGTGAGGGCCTCGAACAGCTCGTCGAGCGTCCCGTACCCGCCGGGAAAGATGACGAAGGCGAGGGCGTATTTCACGAACATGAGCTTCCGGATGAAGAAGTACCTGAAGTTCAAAGTGATATCCTGGTAATGATTGGGATGCTGCTCCGCGGGGATTACGATGTTCAGTCCCACGGATTTTCCCTTCCCATCCTTCGCTCCCCTGTTCGCGCCCTCCATGATACCGGGACCTCCTCCGGTGATGACAGCGAATCCCTGATCGGCGAGTTTTCTGCCGAGCTCGACCGCCTTTTCATAGTAAACAGACCCGGGCTCCATGCGGGAGCTGCCGAAAATGGTAACTGCAGGACCGAGGCCGTAGAGGGTTTCAAATCCCTCGACCAGCTCTGACTGGATCCTGAAGACTCTCCATGTTTCGGAACTCTTTAAATCTTCCATAGTACTATTGCTCCTTCAAAATTATAAAAGAATGCCTGAGGAAAAAACACAGGCTATGAAAAATCTCATAACCCCTCCGCACCTCCCCCTATTTTAAGGGGAGGCCGGGTGGGTTAGCTTTCCGCCTCGGTGAATCAGCCGGGGCTGACTCGATACTTGCTCGTATTCACGAATAAAGCGAGTCAGCGATTGAATTGGATTGAAGAAAAAGGAATATGATATGATATTTTTCTAATTCGACTGAACGGAGGTTGTTATTGTGGCTAAAACATACAGGGTAGCACTCATTCCCGGCGACGGGACCGGCCCCGAGGTGGTTGCAGAGGGAATCAAGGTACTCAACAGGGCTTCAGAGAAATTCGCCTTCAAGCTTGAATATACGAAATTCGATTTCGGCGGCGACCGGTATGTCAGAACCGGGGAAGTGCTGCCTGCGAATGCCGTTGAAGAGCTGAAAACATTCGATTCCATCTTTCTCGGCGCTATCGGACATCCTGACGTGAAACCCGGCATCCTCGAAAAAGGAATTCTGCTGAAACTGAGGTTCGAACTTGATCAATATGTGAATCTCAGGCCGGTGAAGCTCTACCCCGGTGTTGACTGTCCGCTCAAGGACAAGAAACCCGAAGACATCGATTTCGTTGTCGTACGCGAGAATACCGAAGGGCTCTATGCGGGTGCAGGCGGTGTCCTGAAGAAGGGCACGCCCGATGAAGTGGCTGTGCAGGAATCGATCAATACGAGAAAAGGCGTGGAGCGATGCGTCCGTTTTGCCTTTGAGTATTGCAGGAAGAGGAACAAGCGGAAAAAACTCACTCTCTGCGGCAAGACGAATGTGCTGACCTTCGCCTTTGACCTCTGGGAGCGCACGTTCTATGAAATTGCGAAGGAGTATCCCGATATCACCGTTGATTACGCCCATGTCGACGCTACCACCATGTGGTTTGTGAAGAACCCCGAATGGTTCGATGTCATCGTGACTGACAATATGTTCGGCGATATCATCACCGACCTCGGCGCTATGATCCAGGGAGGAATGGGCATTGCAGCAGGAGGAAACATCAATCCCGACGGCGTCAGCATGTTCGAGCCCATCGGCGGTTCCGCTCCGAAGTACACAGGCAAGAACGTGATCAACCCCCTTGCCGCGATCTGCGCGGGCGGGATGATGCTCGATTATCTCGGCGAGACAAAGGCTGCTGATGCCATCGAGAGAGCGGTCATGGAGGTGACGGGCAAGCGCATCAGGAGCCTCGCCGCAGGGCAGATGGGCTACTCCACGACCGAGGTCGGTGACCTCGTGGCGGGGATGATCGCGTGAACGTAAATTTCAAAGTGCAAAATTCAAAATAGGGAAAGGATCAGGGCAAAGAAATGATGCGAGTGGGTTTTGTCGGATGGCGCGGCATGGTGGGATCGGTGCTCATGAGCCGCATGCGCGAAGAAAAGGATTTCATCCTCATCGAGCCGGTGTTCTTCACCACCTCCAATATCGGTGGCAAGGGTCCGAGCATCGGGATCAATGTTCCCGCACTGAGGGACGCGAAGAAGATCGACGAGCTGAAAGCGATGGATGCGATCGTATCCTGCCAGGGGGGCGATTACACGACCGAGATCTACCCGAAGTTGCGTGCCTCGGGATGGAAGGGATACTGGGTTGATGCGGCGTCGGCCCTGCGCATGGAGAAGGACGCCATTATCATCCTCGATCCGGTCAACCTCGATGTGATCAAGGACGGTCTGACAAAGGGCATCAAGAACTTTATCGGCGGCAACTGCACGGTGTCTCTCATGCTCATGGCACTAGGAGCGCTCTTCCGGCAGGGGCATGTGGAATGGATGTCAGCCATGACCTACCAGGCGGCTTCCGGCGCAGGCGCACAGAACATGCGCGAGCTCCTGCAGCAGATGGGAGAGGTTCACCGCGCCGCAAAGGATCTGCTCGACGAACCTGCCTCGGCCATTCTCGATATCGACCGCGAGGTGGCCGGCATCCTGCGAGACGAGAAATTTCCGAAAGCGAATTTCGGCGTTCCCCTCGCGGGCAGTCTCATCCCTTGGATCGACAAGCAGCTCCCTAACGGCCAGAGCCGCGAGGAATGGAAGGGCCAGGCAGAGACCAACAAGATTCTCGGTCTCGAGGCGAACCCGATCCCGATCGACGGACTTTGCGTTCGTATCGGCGCCATGCGCTGCCATTCCCAGGCGCTCACCATCAAGCTCACCAGGGACATCCCTCTGGACGAGATCAAGGATATGATCGTCAGATCGAATCAGTGGGTGAAGGTGGTTCCCAACGAGCGCGAGATCACCATGCGTGAGCTTACTCCCGCGGCAGTGACCGGCACACTCACCGTTCCCGTCGGCAGGCTTCGCAAAATGAACATGGGGCCGCAGTACCTCACCGCCTTCACCTGCGGGGACCAGCTCCTCTGGGGCGCGGCCGAGCCGCTCAGGCGTATACTCCGCATCCTCGTGGGAAGATAACACCAAGATGCCGGGAAAAATTCTTTTCATGTGGAGAGCGTGGGGGAAGGGTCATCCCTCAGGATGTGCGAGGCTCACATGTCTTCAACCAGCACCAGTTGAACTATCTCGGTCCGTGCTCTAGCTTTATGCTTGCCGGTTTCACCAGCCGGTATGAACAGACCATCGCCCTGCTTGAAGACTATCACCGTGCCGCTGAAGTCGATCTCGATCTCACCGTTGAGCACATAGCCTATGTGTCCGTTCCTGCACCAATCATGCTCGACAAATTCTCTGGAGAACTCAACCAGTCGCAATCGCCGGCCGGACTGCTGGTATGCCTTGAATCTCACACCGGCCATCGGCGACTGCCACGGAAGGGATTCAAAATCGATTCGGTACATGTCCGTTATTCGTTTTCCTTTGCGAAGTTACACGATGACCAGGTTCTTGATACTTGATCCGCAGCAGACACGCCATAACGAAAGCATACGTTATCAAGTTTTATATTGCAAGACATGATCACTTGTCTTCTTTCTTGTATGTTTCGGTGAAAGGAATCAACCGGATTGCGTATACTAAATGCTCATATAACTGAAAGAATTTATTGAATCGATGAGGAGCAGGGTAATGTTGAAGAAGAAAGACAGGTACGTTGTTGCTGTTGTCGGTGCCACCGGGGCGGTAGGAGAAGAGATGATCGCCACCCTCGAGCAGAGAAAATTCCCTGTCGCGGAGCTGAGGCTCTTTGCTTCTGAGAAATCGGAAGGCAAGAAGCTCGAATTCAGGGGAGAGGAAGTTCCCGTCAAAACGCTCAATGAAGAATCCTTTAAGGGTGTCGATATCGCCCTGTTCTCGGCGGGAGGCGAGCGGTCGAAGAAGTGGGCGCCCGTCGCGGTGCAGTCAGGCTGCGTGGTCATTGATAATTCCTCGGCCTGGAGAATGGAGAAAGAGGTGCCTCTTGTCGTTCCCGAGGTAAATGCCCATGCCCTGAGACGGCATAAGGGGATCATCGCGAATCCCAACTGCTCGACCATCCAAATGGTTATTGTCCTCAAGCCGATCCATGATGCCGCGAAGATCAGAAGGGTGGTCGTCACGACCTTTCAGTCGGTGTCGGGGACAGGAAGGAGAGCGATGGATGAGCTTCTCCAGCAGACGACCGACCTGCTCTCGTTCAAAGAGATCCAGATGAATGTCTATCCTCACCAGATAGCGTTCAACTGCCTTCCCCACATTGACTCGTTCCTTGAGAACGGCTACACCAAGGAAGAGATGAAGATGGTGCATGAGACCAGGAAGATCATGGGTGACGGCTCGATACAGGTCACCGCTACCACGGTCCGGGTGCCGGTCTTCAGGTGCCATTCAGAGAGCGTAAATGTCGAAACCGAGAAGAAAATATCCGCCAACGATGTGAGAGCGATCCTCTCAACGACGCAGGGTGTGATCGTCTTCGACGCGCCGCTGAAAAACATCTATCCGCTTGCGGTCGATGTCGCGGGCAAGGATGAGGTGTATGTCGGACGTATCCGGGAGGACGAATCCATTGATAACGGTATCAATATGTGGATTGTGGCTGACAACCTCCTCAAGGGAGCGGCGCTCAATGCTGTGCAGATCGCGGAAAAGCTCGTCGAGTTTGCATCGTAAGCTGAGATCCGCTTTTGACTGACGAGTTTCCCAGTCATGCCTGTAGATCCCTCAGCCTGTCCCTCAGCCATCGCAGGATATCGTCATACGATGGAGGGGTGACGAGGAATATCTCGATGTCCTGCGGGAGCTGGAGCTTGACCCGGTCCTCATCCTGCATGATGAGAAGGCCCGCCTCGCCGATGCCGAGATTACTCTCGATGGCGTGCTGGATGAATTTAAAGCGCCGGTCGGCGATGTCCTTATAGAACTCCAAGATCTTGTTCGCAACCTCTTCGGTCCTGACCACGGTGAGACAGTTCCGCCAGTCGATGAAAGGGCCGAGAAGGTCTTCCCGCTCGATCGGCACCAGGGAAGCCCCTTCGGTGATCTTCTTTTTTACGATCTGGTGAGCCTGGGCATTCATCTTTTCCAGGACCGCGAGGGCCTCTTCACCTTCCAAGGGAATGTTCTCGCAGAAGATCTTTGCGATCTTGCCGGCTAACTCGAGGCGCTCGATCTGGTTTGTGACCTCGTCCCAGAATTTCCGGATGAGATTGCTGAATTCCTCCGGCACGTCTGCGGGATGGTACATGTTCGGCACGCAGTAGAGCTTCCGTTTCCCGGTAAAGCTTTCCGGGGATGGTTTCTCGATCGATCCCAGTTCTGCCATGGTTCCTCCTCACAAGGGCCTTTACAAAACTTACCTGATTCGTCAGAAAATTTTCCACCCTGCCTGAGTCTGGGAAAGGAAAGGCGCTGAAAAGCCGCTGTTCGTTCCTTCCTGCTTTCCTCCCGGATTTGATACAATAGCCCCTATGGAAACGGTCGATTCTATTCTGCTTGCAGGATACGTGCTGACCATGGATGATTCCATGAAATCCATTGTGAACGGCGCTGTTGCGGTGAAGGGCGAGAGGATCGTAGCAGTGGGGTCTGCCGGAGAGATCGAGGAGAAATACGAAGCAGAGCACGTGATCGCTGATGATCATGCGGTGATCATGCCCGGGCTCATCAATACTCATACGCATGCGCCGATGGTCTATTTCCGGGGGATGGCCGATGACATGCCCCTCAAAGAGTGGTTGGAAAACCACATATGGCCTGCAGAGAGGAAATGGCTGGGTCCGGAATTTGTGCGCGATGCCGCAGAGCTTGCCTGCCTTGAGATGGTGAAGGCCGGAGTGACCACGTTCAATGATATGTACTTCTTCGGCGAAGCATCAGCCGAGAGCGTCCACAAAGTGGGAATGCGGGCGGTCCTCGGCGCAGGCATCCTTGATTTCCCGAGTGTCGTTGCAAAGACAACGGATGAATACTTCGACCGGGCTGAACATCTGATCAGGACATTCAAGGACGATCCTCTCGTTGTTCCCTGTATCGCGCCCCACGCTCCCTACACCTGCGGACCCGATATCTACCGGAGGACTGCCCGGCTCGCGGAGCACTATGATGTGCCTGTCCATACCCATCTCTCCGAGACTAAATGGGAAGTGAATGAAATCAAGAAGCGATATGGTAAATCGCCGCTTGAGCATCTCGAGACGACCGGGATATTAAGCAAGAGGCTCCTTGCCGCGCACTGCGTCTGGCTCAGCGATAGAGAGATAGAGATCCTCGCACACTACGGAGTTTACGTTTCGCACTGTCTTGAGAGCAATCTCAAGCTCGCTTCGGGCATTGCACCCGTGATAAAGATGCTGAAAGCCGGCCTCAAGGTGACCTTCGGTACCGACGGCGCGGCGAGCAACAATGATCTCGACATCATGAGCGAGATGTCAACGGCAGCCAAGCTCCATAAGGCAGAATCAGGAGACCCGACAGCGTTAGACGCGAGGACAGCGCTTCTCATGGCGACCCGGTGGGGAGCCGAGGCCCTCTGTCTTGGGGATAAACTGGGAATTTTGAAAGAAGGCTATCTCGCGGACATGGTCATGATCAGCCTCGATAAACCCCACCTCACACCCCTCTATGACATATATTCCCACCTCGTTTACTCTGCGAGCGCATCGGATGTGGAATATGTCATGGTCAACGGCAGGCTCATCATGGATGCCGGAAGAACCTCCATCTGCTCTGAAGAAGAAATTATCATGAAGGCACGCTCCTGGGCGGAGAAGATAAAAAAAGGCTGAGAAGGGAACGTGAAAAAGCGATTAGACCTTCTCATCGTTGAAAAGGGTCTCGCACCCTCGCGGCAGAAAGCCCAGGGCATGATCATGTCCGGGGAGGTGAGAGTCGACGGACAGGCAATCACCAAGGCAGGCCATATGGTTGATCCCGATGCAGAGGTAAAAGTCGAAAGCGTCAGGATACCGTTTGTCGGCAGGGGAGGGCTCAAGCTCGATGCGGCGTTGAATCATTTCGGTGTTGGCGTAAACGGCAAGATCTGCATGGATGTGGGCTCATCGACCGGCGGGTTCACCGACTGTCTCCTTCAGAGGGGAGCGATGAAGGTGTATGCCATCGATGTCGGATACGGGCTCATCGATTCGAAATTGAGGAGCGATCCGAGAGTCATCCTCATCGAAAGGACGAACTTCCGATATATCGAGAGCAGCATCATTCCCGAGTGTATTGACATTGCGACTGTGGATGTGTCATTTATATCACTGATGAAAATATTTCCGCGCCTGATCGAGTTCCTGTGTGCGGATGGAGAGGTGCTTGCTCTCGTGAAACCCCAGTTCGAGGTGGGTAAGGGCCGGGTCGGGAAGGGCGGCATTGTGAGAGAAGAGCAGACAAGGGTGGATGCGGTGCGGTCGGTTCAGAGTTCGGCAGTATCCCTCGGCCTGATTGCACGGGGCGTCTTCGAATCTCCTGTCCCGGGACAGAAGGGGAACAGAGAATATTTCCTCTTCCTCAGAAAGGCGTAATAGTGGGAGATGAACAATTATTAATAGGATTCGATCTCTCGATTGCATCCCTTGGCGTCATCGAGGTGCTCTGCGATGATGCCCCTGATGAGCACATCTTCTTCGACGTCTACCAAGCCAACAAGAACCGTCCTGAAGTTCTGCAGTTCCTCCTAAACCATGCCGATTCGCCGGAGCAGGTCGCGAAGGAAATTTCGTCTCTGCTTCAGCTTCCGGTGCCGGTGAAAACGACTCTCCCTGAGCGGGCAGCGGCGCATGAGGCTGACAGAGAAAAAGCTGAGGAAATCAGGGTCAAGAAGACGGAAAACCTGCTCCAGAAGATCAAGAAATTGACGGTTGGCGAGCGGGTCCATCTTGCCATGAAGGGCGGCAAAGAGGTGAGGTCGATACTTCTCAAAGATTCGGCAAAGGAAGTCGTGAAGAAGGTCCTCGAGAATCCGAGAATGACCGAGTCGGAGGTGGAGATGATCACCAAATCCCGGTCGGTCTCCGAGGACGTTCTCAGGATCATTTCGAAGAAAAAGGATTGGATGAAAAATTACACGATCATGCACGGCCTCGTGAGCAACCCCAAGACTCCTGCGGGTATCGCCATGGACTTTGTGAAACATCTCACGGTGCATGATCTCGATCTCATCGAAAAGAACAAGAATGTTTCCCAGGCTGTCAGGGCCCTGGCAAAGAAACTGGTCAAGACAAAGAAACCCCATTAATCATCTGTCATATTTACGCTCGCTTATTTTATAATTACTTCCTTATATTCATCTGGAAAGGGTTCCGCACTTGGAAGATACGAAATACAGGGAATCGGTCGCAGAATACATCAAGCCGTCCACCTGGGAAAAGATCCTCAGGTTCATCGCCTCCACGGACGAGCCGTCGCCCTATCTCCTCATGGACCGGGACATTATCCGGGAAAAGGTCTCGATCATCGGGAAGAACATCAGAAACTCGAAAGTATTTTACGCCGTGAAGGCCAATCCCGACCGCGACGTGCTCAAGTACCTTGCCGAGATGGGCATGAGTTTCGAGATCGCCTCTGAGGGAGAACTCCGGATCCTCACATCCTTGGGAGTCGGAAACGAGAGGATCATTTCGAGCAACCCCATGAAGAGCCTCCGGTTTCTCAGGGAGGCGCTCGCCGCCGGCGTTGACCGGTTTGCCTTCGACTCGGTCTCAGAGGTTGACAAGCTCTCGGTCCATGCGCCCGGGTGTCGGGTCTATGTCCGCCTGACCGTTCCGAACGAGGGAAGCGAGTGGCCCTTGAGCAAGAAGTTCGGGGTTGAGATCGATGAGGCGGTCCGTCTCCTCACCTATGCGAAGAAGAAGGGGCTCGTGCCGGTCGGTCTCACCTTTCATGTTGGGTCTCAGTGTACGAACATCTATAACTGGGATACGGCCCTCGACAAGGCCCGCCAGGTATGGGACAAAGCAGGCAAAAAGGGAATTTCGATGAAGGTGCTCAATATCGGGGGAGGATACCCGATCAGATACACGAAGGACGTCGTTGAGATTGAGGACATCGAGCAGAAAGTGAGCGAATCGATCTACCAGAAATTTCCCGGTGACATCGAGGTGCACATTGAGCCCGGAAGAGCGGTTGTGGGTGATGCGGGTGTCTTCGTTGCGAAGGTCATCGGGAAGGCGGGCCGCGGGGACGAGAACTGGCTCTACATCGATGTGGGTGTGTTCAACGGCCTGATGGAGAGCGTGGGAGGCATTAAATACCTTTACTACGTCGACAGCAGAAATGAACCGAAGAAGTGGACCATTGCCGGTCCGAGCTGCGACAGCTTCGACGTCATCGACCGGGATGTGGAGCTCCAGGAACCTTCTGTGGGAGACACGATCCTCATTCTCTCCTGCGGTGCATATACGATTTCCTATGCATCCGAGTTCAACGGCTTCTCTATACCGAAAACAATACTGATTTGATTCGTTTGTCTGGAAACCATAGTATCCGGAGGCGACCGTGAAAGAAAAGAGCGAGATCAAATTTTTCGAACAGGACCCCTACGCGCCGATCCAGTACGTCTACGAAGTCACGAATATCCTCTACTCGGGAAAGAGTGAATTCCAGGAGATCAAGGTCATCGAGAATCCCCATTTCGGGAGGATTCTCCTCCTCGACGATGTCGTGCAGATCACGGAGCGGGATGAGTTCTTTTACCATGAAATGCTCACCCATATCGTGATGCATGCCCATCCGAACCCGCGAAAAGTCATTGTCATCGGGGGAGGTGATGGAGGAACGGTGCGGGAGGTGTTGAAGCACACGACTGTTGAGCGTGTCTTTTTCATCGAGATCGACGAAGAGGTCATCACTGTCGCGAAGAAATTTTTTCCCGGTGTTGCCGGTGAGGTTGATAATCCGAAGGTCGAGGTCCGGTGCATGGACGGAGCAGAGTTCATCAAAGAGAAACAGAACGACATCGATGTGATCATCGTGGATTCAACCGACATCATCGGATTTGCAAAGAGCCTCTTTACCATCGACTTCTTCAAGTCCGCGAAAGAAGCACTCCGCGACGACGGGATGTTTGTGACCCTGTCGGAATCTGTCCATTTTCACAAGGACATCATTGTCAATGTCCAGGAGGCGATGAAGATGGTCTTCCCCATTGTCGACCTCTATGCAGCGACCATCGCGACGTACGCGGGGAACTGGTGGACCTTTTCGGTTGCGTCGAAGAAACACAATCCGAGGGAGATGAAACAGAAATTCGAGATCGACACCAAGTATTACAGTGATGAAATCCATGCGTATGCATTTCTGCCTCCCCGGTTTTACCAGAAGCTTCTGAAAAAGCAGCTCATGTGGTAGATGGCAAAGATGCAGGGCCGAACCGCCGGCGATGGTTTGATTTACCTAAGGGCTCACAATTTAAAGTATTTCTTGACAAGTGGAAGAGAGAACTGATAAATTATTAGCACTCTCCACTGAGGAGTGCTAAATGGTTGATGATAGAAGCAAAAGGGTATTATGGGCAGTTGTCCAGAGCTATATCGATACCCCGGATCCGGTAGGTTCGAGGTTCATAACCAAGAAATTTGATTTCGGACTGTCTCCGGCAACTATTAGAAATATTATGGCCGACCTCGAAGAGATGGGATATCTGATGCAGCCCCATACGTCTGCCGGCAGGGTGCCGACCGACACGGGATACCGGTTTTATGTCGAGACCCTCATGCACGAGATGAATACCGAGAATCTCGACCTGTCCGATGAGGTCATCCAGCAGCTCCGGAATGCCGGGAACGATGTCGAAAGCCTTCTCCGCGAGACTGCGAGGATCATTTCACGGTTTTCCCATTACCTCGCTCTGGCTTCCTCACCGAGGACCGAAAACTCGATCTTTCGCAAGATGGAATTCATCTGTTACAAGGACAACCGCATTGCGGTCGTTCTTTTCACCAATGAAGGGACCATCAGGCACCATCTGATCGACAATGACCTCGGCCTCAAGCAGGATGACCTGAACCGCTTCGCCCAGTATATCAATGAACGGTTCAGCGGAATGACGGTCAAGGAGTTAAGGGAACAGCTCATCGAGGAGATGAAACAGCAGCGGGACACCTTTGATGTCCTGATGAAGAAAACGATCGGCATCTTTGAACATGCCTGGGGAACGTCTGATGAGAACGTGTTTATCACCGGGTTCAGGGAGGTGGTCAACCTTCCGGATTTTTCGACGGTCGAGAAGATCAAGGAACTCTCTCAGGCCATTGAGGACAAACATCACATGATCCAGCTCATCGACCGGTTTATCGAGAAAGGCGGAATCCATGTCACGATCGGCGATGAGAATCCCCTTGGGCACATGAAGTATCTGAGCATGGTTACCTCCACGTACAAGGAGAGCGACCGTTCGGCAGGCATTATCGGCATCATCGGACCCAAGCGTATGAATTATCAGAACGCGATTATCATTGTCGATACCGCTGCCCGGTACATCAGCCGCATGCTCTTCGAAAAGTAGGAAAGGGATCGTCATGGAAGAGGAAAGAGAGCAGGAACTGGAAGTGAAGCAGGAATACCCAGTTGAGGAGGAGCAGGAAAGCCTCAGAACCGCTGTGAATCCTGAAGAGGCCGGGGTTACTGAGGAGGCTTCGCAGGAAGACCGCTTGACCGCTCTCAGTGCAAAGTGCGGGGAGCTGAATGACAAATATCTTCGGCTCTATGCAGAGTTTGAAAATTACAGGAAGAAGGTCTCAAAGGAAAAACAGGACCTCATAAAATACGGCGCCGAGCGGCTCGCCTATGAACTGCTCTCCGTTGTGGACACCCTCGAGCTGGGGCTCCAGCATGCCAGTGAGGGAGAATCGGAAGAGGGAGTCAGGACAGGCATCGAGATGACCTTGAAAGAGTTTCTGAGGGTGCTCGAAAAATTCGGAGTAAAACGGGTCGATGCGGCCGGGAAAGCGTTTGACCCAAAGCTGCACGAAGCGATGACACAGATTGTAAACGACGAGACTGATGAGGGAACGGTGATAGACGAGTTCCGGAAGGGATATCTCTATCATGAGAAGCTCTTGAGGCCGTCCCTCGTTTCCGTATCAAAAAAGAGCGAAGCCGGAAAAGCATAAATCATAGAGTCAAAAGGAGGAGAGAAGCATGGCCAAAGCGATAGGAATAGACTTGGGAACGACGAACTCGGTCGTTGCCGTTGTTCAGGGCGGCGAGCCGGTGGTCATACCCAACCAGGAAGGAAACAGGACGACTCCGTCAATCGTTGCCTTTACGGATAAAGGGGAGAGGCTCGTTGGTCAGATTGCAAAGCGTCAGTCGGTGACCAACCCGGAAAATACCGTCTTTTCGATCAAGCGGCTCATGGGCCGCAAGTATGATTCGCGGGAGGTCCAGGAGGCGATCAAGCGTCTTCCCTACAAAATCGCGAGAGCAGACAACAATGATGCGCATGTCGAGATCCGGGGGAAGCGGTATTCTCCGCCCGAGATCTCGGCGATGATACTCCAGAAACTGAAGCAGGCCGCCGAGGATTATCTCGGCGAAAAGGTGATGGATGCGGTCATTACGGTCCCCGCCTATTTTGACGACAGCCAGCGCCAGGCGACGAAGGACGCGGGGAAGATCGCCGGGCTGAACGTCCTGAGAATCATCAACGAGCCGACGGCTGCATCCCTCGCCTACGGCATCGACAAAAAGAAAGAGGAAAAGGTGGCTGTCTATGACCTCGGCGGCGGCACCTTTGATATTTCGATCCTCGAAATCGGACAAGGGGTCATCGAGGTGAAATCGACCAACGGCGACACCTTTCTCGGGGG
>JBLNHB010000175.1:0-3849 GCA_050268805.1 bacterium
CTTTAGCGAGATCAAGCATCGAGGCAAAGTCATTCTCCTCCATTTCATGGTGGAGGTCGAATGATCAATCCCTCCTGGGGGGGCGGCACGTTCCATAGGCAACCCCGTCTTTTCTTTTTCGTCTTTCTGACGGCTCTCGCCTTGACGACGTGTAAGGCCGCTCCTCCTGAGAGTGTCATACGGGAGGCGATCACCCGCTATTTCGAGGCAAAGAACTATCGCGTTGTCGAACTCGATATTGGCAACGTCGAATCGGGACCGCTTGGTGAGAAGACCTATATGGCCCCTGAGGGATACCTCATCGAGCTCAGGAAGATAACCCTCGAGGTGACCGAGGACATCGGCGAGCCCTGGAATTACCGGAAAGGCCAGGTCTTCACCTTCACGGACGCGAGCGTGAGGATCAGGAGGGAAAAAAACGCGCAGGAAGTCTGGATCGTCGGAACGGTTTCGGGTATCCCCGTCCGGTGAACGATGGTTGCATTCCCGCGTCACGAAGTGTGCATCGGGCATCTGGGGCAGGTCAATCGAAGCGGACTTGAGGATATACTCATCCTCGGTGGTCAACAGGAACATCCTGTGCTATAGTGAAGTATGCCGACGAACCTGCCGCCTGAATATTTCGAAGCTGAGAGGAAGTTCAAGCAGGCTGCCACTTCCGATGAGAAAATTACTGCCCTGGAAGAGCTGATCTCCACGGTCCCGAAGCACAAGGGAACGGACAAGCTCAGGGCGGACCTCAGGAAAAAGCTCTCCCAGCTCAGGGAAGAGGCGATCAAAAAAAAGAAATCAGGCAAGGGAGACCTTTTTGCCGTTGAAAAGCAGGGGGCCGCGCAGGTGGCCCTTGTTGGGTTTCCCAATTCGGGAAAATCATCAATCCTGAAAGTGCTCACGAACGCCAATCCGGTGATCGCCGATTATCCCGTCTCGACCGTCACCCCCCTCGCAGGCATGATGCCTTTCGAGGACATCCAGTTCCAGCTCGTCGATCTCCCTCCCATCGGAAACGAATCAACGGATGGATGGGTCTCGGGCATTATCAGGAATGCGGACCTCCTCATCCTTGTGATCGATCTCTCTGAAGACCCGGAGGCCCAGACGGAACTCCTCATTGGACAGCTTGATGCGTGGAGAATTCTTCTTCTCGAAGAGGGCGGGAGTAGTGGGGAACGCGCCGGAATTCCTGCGATTATCGCGGCAAATAAAGTTGACCTTCCAGGGGCAGGAGAAGGACTGGACAGGCTGAAGGCGAAGTTTGAATCGCGACATCCCGTCATCGGGATATCGGCGCTGCACAAGGTGGGGCTTGAAGACCTCAGGGTCTCGATCTTCGGAAACAGCGGCATCATCAGGGCCTATACCAAGCAGCCTGGCAAGGAGCCGGATAGGGACACTCCTTTTGTTCTCCCCGGAGGGTCGACGGTCATCGACCTTGCAGAGCTGATCCATAAAGATTTCGTCGAAAACTTCCAATACGCCTGCATCTGGGGTTCGGCGAAATTCGAGGGGCAGCGGGTGCAAAGGGATTATGTCCTTCATGACCGGGATATCGTGGAGTATCATGTGAAATGACGCTCGGAGGTGAGAGACATAACCTGCACTTTTCATGCTTTTCCCAAATCGATGAGCAGGCATGGCTCCAAAAATTTTTGAAATCGATGCAATATTCTTATTTGCCACTATTAGGTTCCATAATGAATATATCGTATGGTGCCCGGATGCGCTTGATTGTGAGTTTGCATTGCTGTATCGATGCAAAAAAATTTCTTCTCCATACCTGCTCATCCTTATGAATAAGGTGGAATAATCCATGCGGACAGCATTTATCTATTCCGATGATTTCGCAGGGTTCGATTACGGTGCCTCCCATCCCCTGAAGACGTTCAGGCTGAAGCTGACCTGTGAGCTGATCAAGTCATACGGATTACTTTCCCTTCCCAACACGAGGCATGTCGAAGCGCGGATGGCAGCGGAGGAGGAACTCCTCCTGTTCCATGACCGTGACTACATCGAGGTCCTGAAGGCAGTAAATGAGGGTTTGCCTGTTCCCGGAGCATCGTACTTCGGTCTCGGCCCCGGTGATAACCCGGTCTTCAAGGGACTCTATGACTGGTCACGGCTCGTGGCAGGAGCATCGCTCCAGGCAGCAGAGATGGTCGAGAGCGGGGAAGCGGATATCGCTTTCAATATCTCGGGAGGGCTCCACCACGCCCTTGCGGCACGCGCTTCCGGGTTCTGTTACGTCAATGACCCGGTGATCGCGATCAAGCATCTTCTCAAAAAAGGCGGAAAGGTCTCTTATATCGATATCGACGCACATCATGGCGACGGAGTCCAGGAAGCGTTCTATGATACGGACAGGGTGCTGACCATATCCATCCATGAAACGGGCACGATGCTTTTTCCAGGAACCGGCTTTGTGGAAGAGATGGGAAGAAGAAAAGGGCTGGGGTACTCGGTGAATGTGCCGCTGCCTCCCTTTTCCGATGACGAGCTCTTTCTTTATGCCTTCAATCAGATAGTTCCTCCGCTCATCGCGAAGTTCAAACCCGATTTCGTGGTAAGCCAGCTCGGCGTCGATTCCTTTGTCGGCGATCCCCTGACCCACCTCAATTACACGACCAACGGTTTCTGCGCCGCGGTGAGAAAGATCAAAGAGATTTCACCCCGGTGGATCACCCTCGGCGGGGGAGGGTACGATATCACAAATGTTGCAAAGGCATGGACGCTCGCCTGGGCGATCATGAATGATGTGGAAATTCCGGATGAGATTCCTGAAGATTTCCTTAAAAAGTATCGGCACACAGGGTTCGAAAGCGGACGGATACTGGATGAGGGGTACCAGATAACAGGGATGAAGAAAGAACAGATGCGGGAAGAGGTCAAGCAGGCGGTTCGTTTTGTCGAGGAAAATATTCTTCCTTTGGTACGGTAATATTGTTTCATTGATCGAGAAAGCAGAGGATGTCAGGAGGAGCGCCCCATGGAGCGGGAGTTCAGCCAACAGGAACTGGAGCACGTGATTGCAGAGTTCATGGAGAACCATGCAACGTGTGTTCTCGCGACGTGTTTGGATGATGTACCGAGGGCGTCGACGGTCGAGTTCTTCCCGGACGGGCTCACCATCTACATCCTCACAGAAGGCGGCAAGAAGATCGAGAACATCCGGAAAAATCCCCATGTCGCGCTCGCTGTTTCGGGCCCCTATACCGGATGGGAGTCGGTGCGGGGGCTCCAGATCACAGGAAACGCTGAGATCGGGAGCAAGGGGTCGGACATCTTTCACAAAGGCCAGGAGGCATACCGGAGGCGAAGGAAACAGGAGCATGCCGTTGTTCCCGGTTCCATGCAGGTCATCAGGATCGTTCCCGACACCATCGAGTACCTGGACACGAGTCTAGGACAGAGAGGCCTTCCCATACGGCATGTCCTCAGGTGCCAGGGACCTCCATCATGAGGATTCCCTGTGCAGGGGAAATGGTATAATTGACCGCGAGAAGGTGCGGGAAAAGACAGAATGACCATGCAGAGGGAGAGCGACATCATACGCGGGTTCAGACAGCGGAGGAGCCGCCAAATGACCGCAATTGCAGTGACGATCGCGCTCATGGTGATAATTCTCTGGAAACAGGACCATCCGGGGCTGTTTCTCGGACGGCTTTCAGTACCGGCCATACTCTGGATTGAGATCAGCCTCATGGTGCTCTTTGTTGTTTTCTCTGCGGTCAACTGGCGGTGCCCGTCCTGCAACAGCTATCTCGGCCACAGCATCAACCGGTCCGGCTGCAGGAAATGCGGCGCGAGGTTCCAATGAGAAAGACCGCTTCGTGGGTATGCGCGATTCAATGA
>JBLNHB010000176.1:0-3769 GCA_050268805.1 bacterium
ACATTGTCAAACGAGAGGAGCTTCTGGTACTGCTTGACAATGGAGTTCTTCGGCTGCGTAAGGATCTTGATGAGGGCGTCCTCGCCCAGCTCCTCGAGGCAGGCGATGACCGGCAGCCGGCCGATGAGTTCGGGGATGATGCCGTATTTGAGGAGATCCTCGGACTGGACCTTTTCGAGGAGGTTCCCGATCTTTCTCTTCGCGGTAATCTCGGCGCGGAAGCCCATCGCCTTCTGACCGGTCCGCTGCTCCACGATATCGTCGAGCCCCACGAACGCGCCGCCGCAGATAAAGAGGATATTCGTCGTATCGACCTGCACGTATTCCTGCTGGGGATGCTTCCTCCCTCCCTGGGGAGGGATATTCGCGATCGTCCCCTCAATGATCTTGAGGAGCGCCTGCTGCACCCCCTCGCCTGAAACGTCGCGGGTGATGGAGGGGTTCTCCGACTTCCTGCTGATCTTGTCAATTTCATCGATGTAGACGATCCCCCGCTGCGCCTTCTCGACGTCGTAATTTGCGTTCTGGAGCAGCTTCAGGATGATGTTCTCCACATCCTCACCGACATACCCCGCTTCGGTGAGGGTTGTGGCATCGGCTATGGTGAACGGAACGTCGAGGAGCCGCGCCAGGGTCTGGGCGAGGAGTGTCTTTCCGGTGCCGGTCGGGCCGATGAGGAGGATGTTGCTCTTCTGGAGTTCGACGTCCCTGTCCAGGGGATTGTAAATGCGTTTGTAATGGTTATGGACCGCAACGGAGAGAATTTTTTTGGCACGCTCCTGACCGATGACGTACTCATTCAGGAACGCATTGATCTCAACCGGGACCGGGAGTTTCGGGAACCCGCGCTCTTCCGTTTCCGCATAGATCTCTTCGGCTATGATCTCATTGCAGAGCTCCACGCACTCGTCGCAAATGTAGACCGTGGGCCCGGCAATCAACTTCTTCACCTCATCCTGGCTCTTCCCGCAAAAGGAACATTTCAGCTTCTGTTCTTCTTTTTTCGACATGCTGCCTCCGTTTTAAGCACCGTCCCCTTTTTTCCTGACCGTGTAGAGGACCTCATCGACAATGCCGTACTCTTTTGCTTCATTCGGCGCCATGAAGAAATCCCGGTCGGTATCGGCAGCGATCTTTTCGATCTTCTGACCGGTATGGTGAGCGAGAATCCTGTTGAGGGTTTCCTTCATCTTGAGGATTTCCTTGGCGTGAATCTCGATATCCGTTGCTTGTCCCTGGAACCCGCCCATGGGCTGGTGGATCATGACCCGGGAATGGGGCAGCGCAAACCGTTTCCCCTTCGTCCCGGCCGCAAGGAGGAGCGCACCCATGCTCGCCGCCTGCCCAATGCAGTAGGTCGCGATATCGGGCTTCACATACTGGATCGTGTCATAGATCGCGAGGCCCGATGATACGATTCCGCCCGGCGAATTGATGTAGACATGGATGTCCTTCTCCGGGCTTTCCGTCTGGAGGAAGAGCAATTGCGCTATGACGGTATTCGCCACAACATCGTCGATAGCCGATCCGAGGAAAATAATCCGGTCCTTGAGAAGCCGTGAGTAGATATCATAGGCCCGCTCTGTCCTCCCTGTTTGCTCGATGACAATCGGAATAATGCTCATTTATGCTCCTTTCTCAACTTTTGCCTTTGCATGAATCCGGTCAGCAACCTTTTCCCGGTACACTCCGTAGCGGAGCCCTTCGAGAGAGCCGTCCCGCGACATGTACATCTGGATGAGATTCTGGGGAGGGATGAAGGTCGAACGGGAGAGTTCGAGAATTTTCTCTTTCATATCCTCCTCGGTAACCGAAATGTTTTCTCTCTTGCCGATGATATTGAGGAGTATGGCGGCTTTCGCGTTCCTGCGTGCCTCAGGGAGAAGCTCTTCCCTCAGCTTCGCGTCATCCTTGTCTTTATTCTCCTCTTTCGTCTTTGCGGCGGTCAAGAGGGAGACAATCTCAGACTCGAGCATGCTCTCGGGAACCGGGAAATCATGGGTATCGACCAGTTTTTCGATGAGCTCCACAATCTGTTTCTTCCTGAGGTGCGTTTTCTTCGCTCCGACGATTTCGTTCCTGATCGCTTCCTTCAACGCAGGGATATCCTGATACCCGAGCTTTGTGCTGAACTCATCGTTCAGATCGGGCACCGACAATACCTTTATCTCCTTAATGCTCCCCGTAAACGTGAGAGTTTTCCCCTTGAATTCAGAGGGATGGTCACCGGGGAATGTGAGCACGACCTCGAAGGTATCACCCTTCGATTTTCCCCTGAGCTGCTCAGACAGCTCTTTCGGGAACTGATCACTCCCCACCTTGACCACCTGGCCTTCACGCTTGATCGATTCCTCCACGATGTCATAATCCAGCGTGACGAGGTCGCTGTCTTCAACGGGCCGGTCGAGCGATTCGTACTTCACGTGCTCGGCCCTCGTTCTCATGAGGACGGACTCCACTTCCTCCTCGGCCACTTCGATGTCTTCATCTCGCACGACGATCCCTTCGTACTGGAGATTTCCGATCTCGGGCATCACCTCAACGGTGAACGTCATCTCCAGGGGATGCTTTCTCGTGAAATCGGTTTTCTCGAAAGCGGGATAGGCGACGGGATGGAGCTTCGCCTCCTCAATCGCCTTGGCATAGTACTCGGAAACCAGTTTCTCGACCACTTCGGATTCCACCTGCTGGCCGTATCTCTTCTCGATGATCGCTACCGGCACTTTGCCCTGCCTGAACCCCGGAATCTTCGCACGTTGCCGCACCTCTCCGAGCGATTCCTGGATCTTCGTCTCTATCACATCCGCAGGTATCTCAACCTGCAGCCTCTTTTTCGTTTCGGAAATATTCTCTATATTCTTGACCATCGATCCTCCTCGCGATTCAATTCATTGGCAAGATGATTCCCCCAAAAGAACACATTAGTCTGAAGATATTGAATATCAATAACATATTAATTTAAAAGAACCGGCAAAGTTTGTCAATTTTCAGAGAGGAGTAAAATGCCGACAGCCCTGCCGTTGCATGAATAACATCCGTGAAGTAAGATAGAGGACATGAATATATTCCTCATCGACGGAAACTCGTACATCTACCGCGCCTTCTATGCCATCAGGGAACTCACGAACTCCAGGGGCGAGCCGACCAACGCGACCTTCGGGTTCACCAACATGCTCCTGAAGATTCTCCGAGAGAAGATCCCCGACGGGATCATCATCGCGATGGACAGCCCCGAGCCGACGAAACGGCACGACGCCTACGAGCACTATAAAGCGCAGCGTCCCGAAACTCCTGACCTCCTCGTCCGGCAGATACCCGCCATCAGGAAAATCATCGATGCCTTCCGCATTCCCGTCATCGAGCAGCCGGGGTACGAAGCGGATGACCTTCTCGCGGCTGCTGCCCGGGAGCTGAGCAATGACCCCGCTAACGAGGTATTTATCGTGACCGCGGACAAGGACATGCTCCAGATCGTCCATGACCGGATCAAGGTATTCGACCCCATGAAGGATATTATCATCGATCGGGAGACGGTGAAGGAAAAATTCGGTCTGCCTCCCGAGCGAATACCCGAGCTCATGGCATTGACCGGAGATGCGATCGACAATATACCCGGCGTGAAGGGGATTGGTGACAAAACCGCAATGGCGATCCTCCGGAATGTCGGAAACCTTGCGGAACTCCTTGAACATCCTGAGCGGGCAGGCACGGAGCGGCTCGCCAACCTCATCCGCGAAAACAGGGACTCCATACTCCTGAGCTACGATCT
>JBLNHB010000177.1:0-5654 GCA_050268805.1 bacterium
GGCGAAGAAGACAACCCCTACGCCGACTCCGAGACCTCCGGTGCCCCGGACCGGAACGACTCCTGAATCCCAACCCGCATCGTCAACGGTTGTCGGCGGGACAGCCGGTGAACTCGAGGGGGATATAACGATTACCGCCTATGAAGACATCAACGCGATCATTATAAAGTCTTCGCCCGGCGCCTATCTCGCTCTCGTCGAGACCATTAAGAAGCTCGATATCGCGCCGAAACAGGTATTGATCGAAGTCTTCATTGCGGAAGTGACACTTACCGATGAGGAACGGCTGGGTATCGAGTGGCTCCTGAAGGCGAGCGGGAATCCCACTGTAATAGTAGGGTCAGGTGTGTCTACGGATGGAACCATTGGCATTTCTTCTGACCTTAAGCCGACAGTAGGAGGTATTCCGGGGAATTATTTCGGATATGTCATTAATCCAGACAAGTTTATCGGTGCCATCAATGTGTTTGCGGGCTTATCGAAGCTGAATGTTCTCTCGAGCCCCCACATCCTCGCGCTCGATAACAAGGAGGCCAAGATCGAGATCGGCAATGAGATCCCGATAGCGACCGGATTGAATACTTCAACCACAGGGACCACGCAGGGAGCTACTCTTGTCTCGAGCGGCCAGATACAGTACAAGACCGCCGGTGTTCTCCTGACGGTGACCCCTCATATCAGCGACAAGGACAATGTGACCCTGAAGGTGAACCAGGAATTCAGCGCTCTCGGCCCATCAGTTAATGTTGGTGGGTCGGACTTCCCCGGTTTCTCTACGCGCCGGGCCCAGACCACGGGGATCGTGAAGGACGGCCATACCCTCGTCATCGGCGGCATGATACGGGAAGACACCAGTTTGACCAAGGCGGGACTTCCTTTCCTGAGCAAAATCCCGATCCTCGGGTCTCTCTTTGGAAGCACTTCGCATACTCTGAAGAGGACCGAACTCATCGTCCTGGTCACGCCCCATGTTGTAAGGGATCAGGAAGAGGCTGATAAAGCTACGAAGGAGTTCCAGGAGAAGGTGAGAAGCATCAAGGAGAGTATCGAGCAAATCGAGCGCGGGAATAAGGAGAGGGAATTAAAGAAAGCCGATGAGCAAGGGAAAGGATAATCTCTCGAAGAGGGTCCGGAGCATCAAGCCGTCTCCCACGCTTTCGATGGATGCCAAGGCAAAGGAGATGAAGGCGTCCGGTATCGATGTAATCAGCTTCGGCGTTGGAGAGCCTGATTTCGACACACCCGAATATATCAAGGAAGCGGCGATCAAGGCATTGAAAGACGGGTTCACCAAGTACACCCCGGTTGACGGCATACCCGCGCTCAAGGATGCGATCATCGAGAAACTCCGGAAGGACAACGGTCTGACCTATGCCCGTAATGAAATTATCGTCTCGTGCGGGGCAAAGCACAGCCTCTACAACATTGCCCAGGCCCTCTACGGGAGGGGAGACGAGGTCATCATTCCGGCTCCCTACTGGGTTTCCTATCCTGACCAGGTGCTCCTCAATGACGCGAAACCTGTTTTTGTCGCCACGCGCGAGAAAGATGATTTCATCCTGAAACCGAAAGACCTCAGGAAGCACATCACTCCGAAGACAAAGGCACTGATCCTTAATTACCCGTCAAACCCGACAGGTCTTACCTATACGAAGGAAGCGCTCGGGGACATTGCCAAACTCGCCGTGAAACACGACTTCTTTGTGATCTCAGACGAAATCTATGAAAAGCTCCTCTATGACGGAGCCGGCCACACAAGCATAGCCTCTCTCGGCGATGAGATCAAAAAGAGAACGCTTGTCGTGAACGGCCTCTCAAAATCCTATGCCATGACCGGCTGGAGAATCGGATACACTGCCGGCCCCGCCGACATCATCAAGGCGATGGCGAACATCCAGAGCCAGTCTACATCCAACCCGACCTCCATAGCGCAGGTAGCGGCAGCCGAGGCCCTGAGAGAGCCGCAGGATTTCATCAAGACGATGGTTGCCGAGTTCGACAGGAGGAGAAGGTACCTCGTGAATGAGCTCAACAGGATCGAAGGGGTCTCGTGCCTGATGCCGATTGGCGCGTTCTACGCCTTCCCCAATGTGAGCGCGCTTTTGGGGAAATCCTTTGGAACACTCCGCATCGCAGATTCATCCGGGCTCGCAGCATACCTGCTCGAAGAGGCCCACATCGCGCTCGTCCCCGGAAGCGCCTTCGGCGCCGAAGGATATATCAGGATGTCCTATGCCACCTCGATGGAAAATATCGAACAGGGAGTGAAAAGGTTCAAGAGCGCCGTCGAAAAACTTTCATAACCTATGACTGATTTCAGGTCAGGCTCTATCACTATCCTTGGCAGGCCGAATGTCGGCAAATCCACGCTCCTCAACACCATCCTCGGACAGAAAATAGCGATCGTCTCGACAAAGCCCCAGACAACGCGGAACCGGCTCACGGGCATCAAGACCCTGCCGGATTGCCAAATGGTCTTCTTCGATACTCCCGGCATTCACAAGCCCCTCCACAAACTCGGCGAGAGGATGGTCAGGTCCGCCCTCGATACGGTCAGAGTGGTCGATGTCGTTCTCTGGGTGGTCGAGCCGAAGATGCCGGGTGATGATATTCCCCAGCTCCGCGACATCTTGAAGACGGGGAAGGGCGCGGTCCTCGTCATCAACAAGATAGATACCGTCAGGAAGGAATCGCTCCTCCCGGTGATCACTCGCTATGCCAAAGAGTATGTGTTTAGCGACATTGTTCCGATATCGGCAAAGACGGGTGACGGGGTCGCCATTCTCATTGAGAGCATCAAGAGACTTCTCCCTAAAGGTCCTCCTCTGTATCCCGAAGACATGACGACCGACCAGGCAGAGCGGTTCATGGTCTCAGAGATCGTCAGGGAGAAGATTATGTTACATACCAAGGAAGAAATTCCCTTTTCCGTGGCGGTTGCGGTCGAGACCTGGGATGAGGATGCCGCTTCCGGGCTCATCAGGATAGGAGCGAACATCTATGTTGAAAGGGCCAGTCAAAAGGGTATAATAGTAGGTAATCACGGTGCTATGATCAAGAGAATCGGCTCTGAGGCGAGACGGGAGATTGAAGAGCTCATGGGGAGCCACGTGTTCCTCTCGCTGTGGGTCAAGGTCAGAAAGGATTGGCGCGAAGACGTGCATTTTCTAAAAGAGCTGGGGTTTAACTGATATGCTCATTCAGATGCGGGTGGAGGGACTGCTCTTTGACCCGAGAAGCAGCATGTATATCCTCCTTCTCAAGGAAATCAGGGGAAACCGGAACCTTCCCATTTGGATCGGCAAGCCCGAAGCGGACTCCATAGCCCTTGCGTTGGGAAAGGTGGTCACCCCGAGGCCGCTCACCCACGACCTCATCAAGAGCATCATCGAGGGGATGAATTCCAAGATCACCCGGATTGTCATCACCGAGATCCTCGACAATACCTATTATGCCCTCATCTACCTGAACGACGGCGCGAAGGAATTGACCGTTGATTCGAGGCCGAGCGACGCTGTTGCGGTCGCCTTGAGAGTGAATGCCGCAATCTATGTGGAGGAGGATGTCATCGGCGTCAAGAGGACGGACGAGCTCGATGAGTGGCTGAAGAACCTCAAGCCTGAAGACTTCGGCAACATCATGTAATGCTCCACAGGACCGAAGGGATAGTCATTACCGCGAAGGAGTATGGCGAAGCAGACCTCATCGTGACGTTTCTGACGAAGGACCACGGTCTCATCCGTGCCTTCGCCAAGAGCCCCCGCAAGGCGAAGAGCCGCTTCGGGAGCAGCCTCGAGCCCCTCACCCACAGCAGGATATCGTTCTGGGGAAAGGAGCACGCCTCCCTGCCGAGGCTTACCCAGGCCGACATCATCTCTTCCTATCAGCGCATCCGCGAATCCTATGCATGCTTCATGAGCGTCGCGGAGATTCTCGACCTCCTTCTGAAGTGTGCTCCTGAGCGGGACGTGTCGCCAGCTCTGTTCTCTTTCCTGATCGACGCGCTGAAGACCGTCGAGGCGGGGAAGTCCGGGTCCGCGCTCATGCTCTCGCTGAAGATCAAGCTCCTCACCATAGCGGGGTTCGGGCCGAAACTGAAAGGCTGCGGGAAGTGCAACAGGGAGGGGACCGCCTTCCACTTTCAGGAAGGCGCCGTGCTCTGCGATGCCTGCACGACAGCATCAGGGCCGGTCCAGAGGCTCACTCCCGGGACCATACGGCTCTATGAAACGCTCTCGACCTGGGGAAGCGATAAGGTGCACCGGATCAAGCCCGGAGACCTGCTCCTGAAGGAGTTGACGATGGTCATCGATTCTCATATAAAATACTACATCTCCCGGGGCGTGAGGGAAGGGCATGCGCATCACCCCTCACCCTGACCCTCTCCCACGGAGGGGAGAGGATCTCTCCCTCCCTCATGATGGGAGGGACAAAGGGAGGGTGAATATAATATAGATAAGAGGAGGGTCATATGGCGTCCGATAAGTATCATCACATGAAAGACCTGTTTTCGATCCAGGAGAGGGTGAACAGGCTGTTCGAAGACGTGCTCGGGAAAGAGAGCGGAGAGACTGCATTTCACAAGAGCTGGTCTCCCCTCGTCGACATCTATGAGACGGAGCATGAGTTTGTCGTTATCGCGGAGCTCCCGGAAGTCTTGCAGGAAGACATCGACATCAGGGTGGAGAGCAACGTCCTCCTCATCCAGGGCGAGAGGAAATTCAACCGGGACAAAGCCAAAGATTCTTTTCACCGGGTGGAGAGAAAGTACGGATTTTTCAGGAGGTCCTTCCTTCTGCCGTCATCGGTTGACCAGGGAAGTATACAGGCGAATTTAAAGGACGGTATCCTGAGGATCGTCCTTCCCAAGAGGGCTGAGGCAGAACCCCTGCGTGTAGATATCGCATAAGCCGGGCATGATCGGATGATCAGCGCCAAGCTCGGACATTTCCTCGACCGGCCGCTCAGATCGTTTGCCCTGCGGCTTCGGCTTAACCCCACCTATGTAACGGTTGCGGGATTTCTCATCACCACTCTGGCGGCGCTTGTGATCCCTTCGAGCATCAGGACCGGCGGAGTACTGATCATCCTCGGCGGATTCTTTGACGCCCTCGACGGCGTTGTCGCGAGGACGAACGGCACAGCTTCAAAATCCGGCGCATTCCTCGATTCCGTTCTCGACCGGTTCTCCGATGCCTTTCTCTTCCTCGGTGTCGGCGCTTATTTCCTCAGAGCGGGGAACGAGGTTTATACATTCCTCTGCTTCTTCGCGCTCATCAGTTCCTTTGGCGTGAGCTATGCCCGGGCAAGGGCAGAGGGGCTCGGGTATGAATGCACCGTCGGCATCATGGAAAGGGCCGAGCGCATCGCGGTCCTCGCGCTCGGATGCCTCATTCCCGTGATTCTCTGGCTCTGCATCTGGATCATCCTGATCGGCAGCACCGTGACAGTCCTCCAGAGAATTTGGTTTGTCTGGAAAACCATCGGCAAAACCGGATAAGAAAGAACCCGTAGAACAGTCCATCTGTATTTACACATAATTATGTGAAAGTAAGAGGAGGTCTCCGATGGAAAAGCAAAATGTTACCCTCTCATTGCCGAAAGCGCTCTTGAAAAAGGCAAAGGAGTTTGCGGCGAGCAAGGACAAATCATTG
>JBLNHB010000178.1:0-6055 GCA_050268805.1 bacterium
AGGGATCAGCGGGAATGTTCCTGATATCGAGACCGAGAAAAAAGTGGCTCATCACAGTATTGCCGGCGGCAACGAGTCCGTGAATGTCTCTGTTCTGAATGCCAGCCTTCCTGCACAGAGCATTCAGGAATCCATTGACCCCTTCCCTGAGGGTTTCGGAGACTTCCTCAGCGTTGCCGGACATGGCATGATGCATGCGAGTGAGAATATCGCTGCCGAACCGGGCCTGAGGATTCTCTGTGGACATCTCGAGAACAGCAGTCCGCTGAACATTATCGTACAGTACCGCAACAATATTGGTCGTGCCGATGTCGAGGGCAACAGAATAGGAGACCCCTTCTGAGATGTCGATGATTTTCGGGCCATTCCGGTCCCTTCCCAAGAGAAATGTTGCTTCCTGATTCCGACGCATCAGGAAGGGGAGCCGTTTTAAAACCGGCAGCGGGATATGGAGAGAATCAATTCCTGCTGCGTCCCTCAGGCGCTCTGCGTCGGCGCGCCTGTCATCGGCGGAAGGTTGAGAAAAAGATATCTTTCGTTCATGCACAAAGGGGATCATTGTTCATACATTATCTTGCCCATGTCCGACACATCATATCCGCCGAGCTTCATGACTTCGGTCCTGAAATGCACATCATGCCCTATGATGTCCAGCAATGCCTTTAGTTTCTCGTCACCGGCAAACTCATCGGGAATAATAAGGTCATAGCGCTCCCTCGCAACAGGAATGAAATCGAGCCCGAGTGCTGCCGAAGCCGCATAGATACCCATGCCTGCGTCCGCGACACCGCTCTGGACAGCAGAGGCGACCGCCATATGGGTGAACTCGACACGGTCATACCCGGTGACAGCGGCAGGAGAGATATTGAAGTCTTTGAGACATTTGTCCATGAGCAGTCTCGTCCCCGATCCAGCCTGCCGGTTTACGAAGACAACATCGTCCTTCACGAGGTCCTGGATGGATTTGACCGCCTTGGGGTTTCCTTTTCTGACCATGAGTCCCTGCACCCGGTATACCAGGTTCACGAGCTTCAGGTTTCGGTCACCCATCAGCTTCCGGATGTATGACACATTATACTCACCGGTATGCTCATCATAGAGGTGCGTACCCGCGATATGGGCCTCTCTGTTCTTGATGGCGATGATCCCGCCCATGGAACCGACATGCGCGGAGGAGAGGGACAACCGGGGATGCTTCTTCTTGAGAAATTGAGCGAGGATATCAATGGCATTGTCGTGACTGCCGATGCAGACAACGGTGTTTTCGACATCCTTTTTGCGTCTGAGCAATTCGACCGAGACCTCGGTGCCTGCCGCATATCCCTCAGAGAGCGCCGGGACCCTCAGGATCGCATCAGCCCGTGCGAGAGACATGATGAGCCCTGCGCCCCTGCTGACCGGCGTGGCCATGACCGTATCGGCAACCTTGCCGAGTTTCAACCGGACGAATTCCTCAACCCCCAGGGGTGAAGATATCTGGCGCGAGAGCCTGGCAGAGATCATTTCAGGCTCCTCTCTGCCGGTCCCGAAAAAATCATCGATGAGCGGCTTCACGAAGAGCCTGAACGCGAGGAACGCGGAAACCGGATAGCCGGGAATGCCGACAACAGGCTTCCCTTTGACCATGCCGAGGACAACCGGCTTGCCCGGTTTTATGTTGACGCCATGGACAATGACCTCACCCATCGTTTCGATCACGTGCGCCGTAAAATCCTCGGTGCCTGCGGAGGAACCGGCAATGACGAGAACGATATCAGACTCCCCGAGTGCTTTTTCGAGAGCGGCACTAAGGAGTTCTTTCTTGTCCGGCACAATCGGATGCCTCCGCGCAACTGCACCGCATTCATTCAGGAGGCCGGCGAGCATCCAGGAGTTGCTGTCGATGATGTCTCCCCTGTGCAGTCCGGTTCCGGGTTCAACGATCTCATCTCCCGTCGGAATGATGCCGATCACCGGTTTCCGCTTCACGCCGATCGTGGTAACTCCGCTTGCAAGCATCGCTGCCATATCTATGGATCTGACCCGGCTGTTCTCAGGGACAATGAGCTCCGTGGCGACAATATCCTCACCGATAACCCGCACATTCTGCCACGGCGTAACAGCCGAGATGATTTCGATCCCTGACACATTTTTCCCTGTTTCGTTCATCTCCCCGGTATTCACATCCTCGATCTTGATCACAGCATTGAACTTTTCAGGCAGCGGGTCGCCGGTATTGAGATACACTGTCTGCTCCGGTATCCTGAGCCGGACCGGACTGGTCTCTGACGCGCCGAAGGTATCGGTGTGGATCACGGCGTATCCGTCCATGGCGGACGCATGAAAGAACGGCGAGGAGAGCCGTGCAAAAACAGCCTCCGCGGTTATCCGCTCAAAGCTTTCGGTAACCGGAATTGTTTCATGCAGGGACAGTGCGGAAAGGACGCTCCCTGCCTTTTCGAACCATGCCTGGAGAGCCTGCTGCACCGGTGTATTTTCGAGATAGATCGTCACCTTGAAAACCCTGTCTGGCGTCCTGTAAAAAACAAAAATACGTGAATGCCATTCACGTATCGGTTATTCATATTCCTGGAGTGATGCTCGGGGAGACGCTTATTTCTCGGCCTTCTGCAGCTCAACGACTTTCGTCGATTCCCCCCCCTGCATGCTGGCCTTGCCCTCGATGATCCCGCCTTCGATGATACTCAGTTTCGGAGTGAGGATATCCCCGATGATCCTTCCCTTGTTCTTGATCTCTATGATGCCTTTGGTGCGCACGTTTCCCTCGATCTTGCCGCCCACGATGATGCTGTGCGCCACGACATCACCCTTGATGTTGCCCTTTTCGCCGAGAATCACCCAGTCGGCGGCTACATTTCCCTCGACCGTTCCGTCGATGCGGATGGCGCCGGTCGTCTTTATCTCACCTCTGAAGGTGGCATTGCTCCCGATGAATGTCTCAACCTTGTCAGCTTTCTTATCCAGCATTCAATTATCCTCCGACATACGTTTTGGGATTAACCGGTTTTTTGTCTATCCACACCTCATAATGCACGTGAGGTCCCGTGGAGTTTCCGGTTGAACCAACATAGGCGATGATATCCCCGCGTTTCACCCGCTGCCCGACGCTGACCAGTAAGCTTTTGTTATGGGCAAAACAGGTCGACAGGCTGAAACCATGTTCAATGACCACGAGGTTGCCGTTGCCGCCGCTCCACCCGGCAAAGCTCACCACGCCGTCTGCTGTAGCCGTGACAGGCGAGCCCGGTTGAGCCGCGATATCAAGGCCGGTGTGCATTTCCTTCACCTGTTTCTGAGGGTGTATCCGGTAGCCGAAAGGAGAGGTTATATACCCGGAAACCGGCCATCCTTTCGGCGTGGCCATATAGATGTCCCTCTGCTCACTGAGATAGTCCTTGATATTGGCTACCGACTCCATCGTCTTCTGGATCTCCTGTCTTACCAGTTCCATATCGATATTGCCCGTGTCGGAGGCGTCAAGGCTTTCGAGAATGGTGTCTCTCGAGTTGAGGGAGAAGATTCTCTTGAAATCGATCTCCGCTTTCTTGAGCGCATTGATGGTTCCCTGCAGCTCGAGAAATTGAGAGGTATAAAAACCGAGCTTCTCTTTCATTTCAAAGTACTGTTTCGTCTGAACGGCAATCGTAAAAATATAGAGACTCACCGATGCCCAGAGGGTGATCGAGAGGAGGAGACCGATGGAAGGCAATTTTATCTGGAAGGGCTCTGCTTTACTGTGAGGGATGATCATTACGGTTATCGGAGTAAAGGCTGCTTTGACGAATCTTCTGGCTTTATGCGTATTGAACACCTTCTCCTCCTTTCTTAATGATTCCGATACGATAACAGGTATACTGATGTTTCCGCAACGCATCGATGGCTTTCTCTGCATCCTTCTCTGACACTATGAGCGCATACCCGATACCCATATTAAAGGTTCTCTTCATATCTTGATCAGGCACATTCCCGATTTTCTGAATCAGGTCAAAAATGACCGGTTTTTTCCAGGTCTTTTCATGAATCACCGCGGAATACCCTTCCGGAACCGAGCGGAGCAGGTTACCCGGTATTCCGCCGCCGGTTATATGCGCCATTGCCTTTATCACGATCTCCGCCTTCACCCGTTGTACCGCTTCTGCATAAATAACGGTCGGTTCGAGCAATTCTTCACCGAGAGTCCTGCCGACCTCTTCTCTATATGTATCGGCGGAAAAGTGTGCAATATTAAATAACACATTCCTTGCCAATGAATAGCCATTGCTGTGTATGCCGCTTGAGGCGATCCCTATTATCGCATCCCCATCGGATATCTTTTTCCCGTCAACGATATCACCCCTGTTTACGATCCCGACGGCAAAGCCTGCAAGATCATACTCCCCCGCTTCGTAAAATCCCGGCATCTCTGCTGTTTCCCCCCCGACCAGAGAGCACCCTGCCCTTCTGCACCCTTCGGCAATGCCCTTTATCACCTCTTCTCCGGTCTTCAGGTCGAGCTTTCCTGTTGCAAAATAATCGAGGAAAAAGGCAGGGTCTGCTCCGAGTGTTAGGATATCATTAACGCACATGGCAACCAGATCGATACCCACGGTATCATGCTTTCCGGTCAGAAAAGCTATTTTGAGTTTGGTACCCACCCCATCCGTACCGCTGACGAGGACCGGCTTCGGATACTTGGTGAGATCGATCTGAAAGAGCGAACCAAAGCTCCCGATGTCCTGGATGACCTGCTTGCTGAAGGTCTTCCGGGCTAACGGAATGATCCTCTCGACCAATTCATCTCCAGCCTTGATATCAACACCAGACTTTTTATAGGTTGTTTCATTCACCATATTTGGAATACAAAATAATTCATTAATTAATTGATTCTATTTCTAAATACAAATTCTGTTTTTTGCATCATAAATCTTACCAAACTATTTTTACCATAAAGCACTTCATATTGCAAGTCTTTTTTAATCGTCCCGTAGTGTGCCCGCATTCAGTTCAGGAGCTGGTGTTATTGTTTTTCGGCAGGCTTGAGTGACAGTAGATTTTGTATGATTGAATAAACCTCTTCGGGCGTCATGATTGACCCTCCCATCCTTCCATAGAATTCAACGTCAGCCCTCTCCCTGACGGAAAGCCGCACATCCTCGACCATCTGGCCGGCATTGAGTTCGACAACGAGGATCTTGTTCACCCTCGAGGCGAGATTGAAAAGAGTCTCCTCGGGAAAAGGGAAGAGGGTAACGGGCCGGAAAAGGCCCACTGCGTGTCCTTCCCTCCTCAGCCTCTGGATCGCCGAGAACGCTATCCGCGCACTAATACCGAAGGCGACGACGACCAGCTCGGCGTCTTCGGTGTTGACCGTCTCGTACATTACCTCTCTCTGCTTCATCTCCCGGTACTTTTCCTGAAGGACGATGTTTCTCTGCTCCAACTCACCCTCACCCATATAGAGAGACTTGACGACTCTCGGCTTCCTTCCCCTGCAGCCGTCCAGGACCCAGTCTTTTGGGGGAAGTTCGGGTTTTACGTATTCGGTAAGATGGAGCGGCTCCATCATCTGGCCGAGCACGCCGTCGGCGAGGATCATGACGGGATTCCGGTATTCATCGGCCTTGTCGAAAGCCTTCATGGTGAGGTCCCACATCTCCTGGTGGTTGTAAGGGGCATAGACCAGGAGACGGTAGTCTCCGTGCCCTCCTCCCTTCACCGCCTGGAAATAATCGGCCTGGCTCCCCGAGATATTCCCGAGTCCCGGGCCGCCTCTCTGCATGTTAACGATGACCGCAGGGAGTTCCGCACCGGCAAGATAGGATATCCCCTCCTGTTTGAGGCTGATTCCGGGACTGCTCGATGAGGTCATTGCCCGTGCACCGGCAGCAGCCGCACCGAAGACCATATTGATGGCGGCAAGCTCACTCTCCGCCTGAATAAAGACCCCGCCGACTTCTCCCATTCTCCTGGACATGTATTCGGGAATCTCATTCTGGGGTGTAATGGGATATCCGGCATAGAAGCGGCACCCTGCCTGAATCGCTGCCTCCGCTATTGCCTCATTGCCCTTTAATAA
>JBLNHB010000179.1:0-5411 GCA_050268805.1 bacterium
AGCCCTTGACAGTGGACAAGGATGACTACCCTAACCAGTCGTTCCAGCGGGGAACCCGCTGAACTCATCGTTCTGCTCATAATCAGAACTGCTCTCGCTGATCACCGATTTGCGGATTGCAAGAAGGACACCAAATTGAGTATTTCAAGTCGAAGATGTGGTGACGGTCTTCTGGGCGACGGACTTGCTTTGGTCCTGGGTTGAAGGATTCCTCGAAATATCCACAGCTCATTTAAGCAAAAGTGGGGCGGAATACGTGTTACGTCCCTTGCCTGCTTCCCACAGCCTGACTACAGAGTTCACAGAAAGCCGCGGATAACCGGGGAAAAGAAGAGGATGGCGGAGGGGGTGAGATTCGAACTCACGGTAGAGTTGCCCCTACAACGATTTTCAAGACCGTCGCCTTCAACCGCTCGGCCACCCCTCCACAGGGGTTTAAAGAAAACTATTAATTATATATCAGATGAGAGGGCTTTTTCAAAATGGACAAATAATTGAAGATAGATTTCAAAAATATTCCCTGTTTCTCGATTCATGAGCACTCCTTGCCGTAATATTTTTTCTGTTTTAATCGTTACTTTGGAAAAGTTGATTACATTTTATGTATAATATCCACTGAAATCGAGGGTAGCAATGGACGCGGTATCTTTTCCTGAATCTAATTAATCTGTTCCATTGAAGGAGATAGTATGAGAAATAGTGCGCTCGGGCTTATCCTGCAGGCCGGACTTCTTGTGAAGGTTGTCCTTGTTATCTTGCTCTTCTTCTCGGTCTTTTCATGGGCGATTATTTTCTATAAGTGGAGATATTTCACGAAAGCAAAAAAAGAAAATGCCGCCTTTATCCGGAATTTTACGACAATACAGGATCACAAGGCTCTCTACCAGTCAGCCCGGAGCTTTTTCATCAGCCCTATTGCAAACCTGTTCAAGGCACTCTACACTGAGGGGCAGACAAACCGCGATGATGTGAAGAGGGCGCTCAGGAGGTATGCTGCCCTTGAGTCTGCCAGGCTCGAGCGGCACCTCAATTTCCTCGCAACGACCGGTTCCACAACGCCCTTCATCGGCCTGTTCGGGACTGTCTGGGGCATTATGAATTCCTTTCACGGTATCGGTTCTGCCGGGTCTGCCTCGCTCGCAGTGGTTGCGCCGGGCATCGCTGAGGCCCTTATCGCGACCGCGGCAGGCCTGGCAGCGGCAATCCCGGCGGTCATCGGCTACAACTACTATCTGAGCCTGTCGAGAAGACTTATCATCGAGATGGAGGATTTCGGCGAGGAACTCCTCAGTTATTTCTCCAAGGAGAGAGAATGAGATTCGAGCGGGAGCGGAGGGTCTTATCGGAGATCAATGTCACCCCCTTCGTGGATGTCATGCTCGTCCTTCTCGTGATCTTCATGGTCACCGCTCCCCTCCTGAAGCAGGGCGTTGATGTGAACCTGCCCCAGGCAAAGGGAAAAGAGATCTCATCCGAGGAAAGACTCGTGATCGTGCTTGCAAAAGACGGAAGCACCTTCCTGAACGATAAGAAAATAAGGACTTCGGTCCTTATCGAAAAGCTGCGGTCAGTCAGCAAGATCAATCCCGAGGTGTATCTTGAAGCGGACCGGGATGTGCCGTACGGTGTAGTGGTGAAACTCATGGCGGAAATTAAGGAGGCGGGAATCGAAAAGCTTGGCATGGTGACAGAGCCAAGGATTAACGTCAAATGAGATTTGCCGGCACATTGCAGAATATGGTTGTTTACTCTCTGCTCCTTCACCTTTTTTTGATTGGGATCGCAACGGTTACCTTCAAGAAGCACTATTCGCTCTATGTCCCGAAAGCGCTGTCGGTGAAGATTGTATCACGGACTGGAAGAGAAGCGGCGAAGGAGGCCCCTCAGGAGAAAGCTGGCAAGAAGGATGAGAAGACAAGCAGCGGCGTGAAGAGTGATGTTGCACCATCAAAAGATACGAAGGGCGCACCTTCCGGAAAGCCGGGAGAGCAAAAAGTGACCAGGGAAGACATGCAGATGCTGGACGATACCATGCAGCTCATCAGGGCGAAAAAGCGGGTTGAGGAGATCGCGAAACTCCGTTCGATCGTCGATATATCGACCCGGGGGGTAGCCGAGAAGGCCCAACGAAAAGCCGGTGCCGGAGCCGGTGAAAAGACCGCGGAGGGCCAGAGCACCGGAGAAGGAGCGACAGGAGGAATCTTCGATGAGTACATTGATACCATCTCCCAACAGATCCGGAGAGAGTGGATCTATCCTGAACTGTTGATGAAAGAAGGGCTCGAGGCGGTCATATCCGTCTATATAGAGGAGGATGGTGAAATCAGGATCATGGGCGTTGAAAAGACTTCCCAGGACGCTCTCTTCGACCGGTCCGTTATTCGTGCCATCACAAAGGCTTCACCTGTGAAGAGGCCCCCGTATGCGATGCCTTTGGGATTGAGGTTCCGGCCATGAGAAAATTGAGCATTCTCTTTGTGGTTGTTGCAGTGTTTGCGGTGTGTCCGCCGCCGGAAGCCATGGCGAAGATCTATGTCGATATTTCATCTCCGGTTTTCAGGCAGTTCCCCATCGCCCTGTATGATTTTTCAGAGGACAGGACAGGGAAGGAAATTTCGAAAATCATCCAGGCGGACCTCGAATTCACCGGATTGATCTACTTCATCAACAAGGACGCCTTTCTCGAGGCAAAAACAGATGATTTCAACAGGAAGAACTGGATGCCCCTCGGCGTAGATGCAGTACTGAAAGGGGACCTCAAGATAACCGATAAGCTGGAGGTCACGATACGGTTTTACGATGTGGTCGAGTCATCGGTCATTCTGTTCAAGAAATATACGACTGAAAAGGGGATGGTCGAGTCCATTGCCCACACAGTCTCCGAGGACGTTTATTTCGCCCTCACCGGACAGAAGGGGATATTCCGGTCAAAGCTTTCCTATATAGCCGACCGGGGGAACACGAAAGAGCTCATGGTCATGGACTACGACGGCAGGAGGCCACAGTCTCTTGGATTCAGCAGGCCGCTCATGCTTGCTCCCCACTGGTCAAAGGACAGATCGAAGATCGTGGTTTCGGTCATGGAGGACACCCAGTGGTCCATCTATCTCATCGACCTCAAGAATGTGAAGAGCAGCAGGATCTTTTCTGCCGAAGGGGTAAATATCACCGGGGATTTTTCCGTCAAGGGAGACACGTTTGTCTTTTCCTCATCCCAGGGAGGGTCTCCGAATATTTATCTCTTTGATCTGAAGACCGGCCGCGCACAGGGAGTGAACAAGAGCATATGGATTGAGATTTCTCCCGCGCTCTCACCTGACGGCAAAGAGGTCGCTTTTGTTTCGAACCGGAGCGGAAGCCCGCAGGTTTATATTATGGATATAAACGGGTATAATATCCGGAGGATAACGTTTTCCGGTACCTATAATACCTCTCCCTCATGGTCTCCCGCGGGTGATTTGATCGTGTTCTCCGGGTTGGTCAATGGAGCGAACCAGGTTTTCACGGTAAAGCCTGACGGTACCGACCAGAGGCAGCTGACGAATAGCGGCAATAACGAGGACCCGGTCTTCTCTCCGGACGGCAGATACATCGCCTTTACGTCCGACCGGAGCGGCAAGAAGGCTATTCATACGATGAGGGCGGATGGTGAAAACCAGAAGAAGATTTCTCCGGAGGGTTCCAGGGCCTTTGGTCCTGACTGGTATTAACAAATTTTTTGGGAGGTGTCATTATGAAGAAAATTCTGTTCTTGATGGTCGTACTCGGCCTCTTGATCGGCTGCGCCGAGAGAAAGGTCACGACAAAGCAGGAAGAGCCTGTGCAACCCCAGGAAGTCAAGAAGGAGGAAGCAGTACAACCCGCGCCGGCGCCGGAACCGGTTACCCCGGTGCAGCCCGAAAAAGTCGAGACCGTTGCGAAACCGGTAGAAGTCAAGGCAGAGGAAGCAAAGGACGTGCTCCAGGACATCCACTTTGATTTCGACCTGTATGATATCAAGGCTCAAGACAAGCCTGTCCTCAAGAAGATCGCCGACTGGCTTATCGCCAACTCCGGGGTGACGATCCTCATCGAGGGGCATTGTGACGATCGGGGGACAAACGAATACAACCTCGGATTGGGACAGCGCAGGGCGGATGCGGCTAAATCGAATCTCATGAGCCTCGGCGTTCCCAAAGCACGGTTGAAGACGGTGAGTTACGGCGAAGAGAAGCCCCTCTGCCCAGAGAAAACCGAGCCGTGCTGGGCAAAGAACAGACGGGCGCATTTCGCGATAGTTACGAAATAATGAATAGGCATGCAAGCTGGGACATTATCCGGGAGATGCCCCGTCAACGGCATCTCCCGGATAGGGAAACCGGTCCGGCATAGAGAGGAGGCGTATGGGTATAAGGAGAGTACAGAAACTGTTTGTCCTCGGTTCATTCCTGCTCTTTGTCTCCGGGTGTGTCACGAGCGGTGAATACATAGCCCTGAAGAACGACGTCAACCAGTTGAAAAAGAGCTACTATTCACTCGATAAGGATGTAGCAGTAATCAAGAAAGATGTTGAGGTAACGCGGGGGGCCGTGCCGAAGGCGGCAGCAGGGCAGGAATCATTCGGCGCGATCAGGGACAGCCAGGAGCAGCTCAATACCCAGCTCCAGTCTTTCGCGAAAGAGGTCCAGGTGATGCAGGGCAGGTTCGATGAGAGCAAGTTCTATGCTGAAAAGACCGCGAAGGATAATGCTCTTGAATTCGACATCATCCGCTCAAGGCTTGCCAAGATGGAGCAGGAGGTGACGACCCTTAAGAAGAGACTCGCCGAAATGCAGGCATCTCCCGAGCAAATCCCGGAGACGATGCCCGGGGCGAAGAAGGGTGAACAGCCGGAAGCTTCTGCGGTAAGCGGCAAGGGAGATCCCAAGGCCCTGTACGATGCATCCTATGAGTATTTCAAGAAGGACGATTACAAGAGGGCACGAGAAGGGTTCGCCGAGTTCATCAAAAGGTACCCCGATCATGAGCTTGCCGATAATGCCCATTTCTGGATCGGCGAGTCCTATTTCCGGGAGAAGGATTATGAGAACGCGATTCTCGCCTACGAGAAGCTCATGAAGGGATTTCCCAAGAGTCCCAAGATCCCCGCTGCCATGCTGAAGCAGTCAAAGTCTTTTGAGGGCATCGGCGATACCAAGACAGCCGATACGATCAGAAAGTTACTCCTTGAGAAATATCCTGATTCCTCTGAAGCAAAAGAGCTCAAGGGAAAAGTTTCATCAGGAAAACCGTAGAACACCGGATTTCCGGGCATGCGCGGAAAAACCATCGGCCTGAGCCGATGGTTTGATACGGTATCTTTTCAATCGGCGGGAAAGGACCAGGACATGGCATTGCAGGACTCCTATTCCAGAGTCATTGATTACATGCGG
>JBLNHB010000180.1:0-7152 GCA_050268805.1 bacterium
TACCCGATATCGAGTATGACACTGCCGTCAATGATAGCCACGATCTTGCCCTTGATGACGGCCCCTTCTTCGATGCTCCGGAAGGATGTTTCATACAGGTTTTCGAGTTCGTTCTTCTCCGCAGTCATACGCGGGTTTTCCTCCTATGGCCTCCAGCCGCTGCTTCACCTCTCCGATGAGCCATTCGGGCGTTGATGCCCCTGCGGTGATCCCGACAATCGCTGCGCCGGACAGCCACTCCTCCTGGATCTCTGCAGCGGTTTCGATATGAAAGGTCCGCACACCGAGAGACGCGGCGAGCTTTGCGAGCTGCGAGGTATTTGCGCTGTTCTTTCCCCCGACGACAAAAATGAGGTCTGCCCTTTTCGCGATCGCTTCCGTCTCTTTCAGCCGGAGCGCCGTTGAATTGCAGATCGTATTGTATACCTTCAGTTCCTTGGTTCTCTCAAGGACCCTGCCGATCAATCCCCGGAGAGCATCCTGGGACTGCGTTGTCTGGACAACGATGCCCACCCTGCTCGCGAGCGGAGGCAGATCGGCGCTTTCGGAAACGACGAGGGCGCTCTCGCCGGCGTAACTCAGAATTCCCTTGACCTCGGGATGGTTCGCGTCGCCGAGGATAAGGACCTGGTAGCCCTCTTCCGCTAAGAGTTTAGCATATTGTTGCGCCTTTTTTACAAACGGACAGGTCGCGTCGATGATACTATGGCCGGACCGGGAAATCTCTTCATGCAGCTTCCAGTCGATGCCGTGTGTCCTGATGATGATCGTGCTCTTCTCGCGGGGAATGAGCTCGACGGCTGAGATTCCTTTGGCGCGGAGCCGTTCGATTACCTGCGGATTATGAATGATCGGGCCGAGCGTCACCGCAGGCATCGAGGAGCGGTCTGCTACCTCGAAGGCGATGTCGACGGCACGCTGGACGCCGAAACAGAACCCTGCCTTTTTCGCGACGATGATCTCCATATAAAAAATTATACCAGGCTCACTTCATGGAATGAAACGGGTCGGGACGCTTGAGCCGCTTTATTTCTTCCATGATGCCGGTTGCGATTCTCTGCTGGAACTCTTTCTCGGTTTCATGGTCCGGCTTCATGATGGGTGCTCCGAAGGTTATGGTCACCCGGGCCGGCCTAATGAATTTCGCGCCGACCGGCAGAGCCCGATCGGTCCCCTCGATGAGGGTGGGAACAATCGTTGCCCTGCTCAGGGAAGCAATCGTGGCGATCCCCCGCTTCGCATCAATGAAGTCCCCTGTCGCCCTCCTCGTTCCTTCCGGGAACATAACGACGAGCTCCCCCCTCCTGAGCCGCGCGACCGCTTCCTTGATCGTTGAGGGTTTGGGACTTTCCCGGTCTACGGAAAACGAGAAGGAGGCGACAAAAGTGCCGATGAGCGGCAGGAAGAACAATCCCTTTTCAGCCATGTAGGTCGCCCTCCGCGAGAGCGCGGCCCCGACGAGCGGCGGATCGAGATAGCTCAGATGATTGGCGGCGATGAGCACCCCCCCCTCGCGGGGAACGTTCTCGCGGCCAAGAACTCTATAGCGGAAGAAGAGTTTGTAAAAAACCTGAAAGAAAAATCTGAATACCCAGTACAGGCTTCTCATACATGGTCCATGATTGTATCCACCGTCTCGTCAATCGTGAGGCGGGTGGTATCAATCTCGATTGCGTCATCCGTTTTTTTCAGCGGCGCTATGTCCCGTGCGCTGTCGCGGGTATCGCGCTCCCGCACATCGCGCAGGGCGTCCTCAGGGGAAATAGCCATGCCCTTTTCCTTCAACTGCAGGTATCTCCGACGCGCCCGCTCCGCTTCGGAAGCGGTCAGGAAAAACTTCCGGTAGGCATGGGGAAAGACCACGGTCGTCATGTCCCTGCCCTCGGCAATGAGATCATTGTCGTTCGCCGCTCTGCGCTGGACCTCGAGGAGGAAATCCCTCACCACATGCCGCGCGGAGAAGACCGAGGAATAATGGCCGATCTCGGGCGTCCGGATTTCGTCATGCAGGATGGCTCCATCCAGGAGTACCCTGCCCGACGAGAAGGAGATGGTCGTTGTTTTTAAAACGTTCTCGATATCCTGATCCGATGCGTTCTCATCCAATGAACAGCTCCTCAGCTTCAGGGCGATTGCCCGGTAGAGCGCGCCGGTATCGAGATAGGTGTAGCCGAGCTTCCCGGCCAGTATTCTCGATATGGTTCCTTTGCCCGAACCTGACGGTCCGTCGATAGCGATGACGTTTCCCATAGTATTCAAGAGAGAAAAATTCAAAAAGAAAAATTCAAAAAAATGCAAAAAGGAAAAGCAAAAATAAAGACCAGAGCCATCGAAGACCGAAGAACGCTCTCTCTTTCAATCGCTGTTCATAACTCTGCGTCTCTGTGGTTTTCGCCTCTGAACAAACTTCTTGAGCGTCGTGAAGAATCCCGGGAAGGAGATATCGACGCTCGAGACCCCTTCGATCCCGACTTCACTCTGAGCGATGAGGCCCGCTATTGCCATGGTCATGGCGATCCGGTGATCATCGTAACTTTTGACATTCCCTCCTCTGAGCGGAGTCACCCCCTCGATGGTCATCCCGTCTCTGTGTTCTTCCAGCCGGGCGCCGAGGATGCGGAGGTTCTCGGCCATGGCCCCTATCCGGTCGGACTCTTTCACCCTGAGTTCTTCGGCGTTCCGTATCTCGGTAACCCCTTCCGCCTGTGTCGCGAGCAGAACCAGAATGGGGAACTCGTCAATGAGCAGGGGAATCTCATTCCCGTCGACCTTCACGCCTTTTAGACCGGGAGAATGCCTGCAGACGATGTCGCCGATCAATTCTCCGGAGATCTCCCGTTCATGTTCGATAGCGATGTTTCCTCCCATTCTCCTGACGACATTGAGGAACCCTGTTCTGGTCGGGTTCAGGCCGCAGTTCCTGATGGTCACCTCGGCTCCATTGACTAGGAGCGCCCCGGCGATAAAGAACGCTGCCGATGAGAAATCGCCCGGCACTTCGATGTCGTGCGCAAGGAGGTCGTTCCCGCCTGTGACGACGACGGTATTGCCCTGTACCCGGATATCGGCGCCGAATGCAGGGAGCATCCGCTCGGTGTGGTCTCTCGATTTCCCGGGCTCGGTTATCTCCGAAACGCCCTCGGCGGAGAGGGCGGCGAGGATGAGCGCCGACTTCACCTGGGCGGACGCTACGGGCATCGCGTAGGTGATCGGCTTCAGGTTCCCGCCGCTGATCGCGATGGGCGGGAAATTGTTATTGCTCCGCGCATGAATGACTGCGCCCATCGTGGAGCAGGGCTTGATGACCCGGGCCATGGGCCGTCTCCGGATCGAGTCGTCGCCGGTGAGAATGCTCAGGAACGGACTGCCCGACAGCACGCCCGTGAGGAGGCGGATCGTTGTGCCCGAGTTTCCGCAATCAATGATATTGCCCGGCTCGCTCAGGCCGCGGAGCCCCTTGCCGTAAATAATGAGGCTGTCCCGCTCTTGTTCAATAGCTATTCCGAGACTTCTGAAGGCCCTGACCGTGCTGAGCGGGTCCTGGGCAAAGAGGAAATTCTTTACCCGGCTCTTTCCGCGGGCGAGAGAGCAGAAGAAGACCGCCCGGTGGGAGATGGACTTGTCCGGAGGCGGAACAAGGGTCCCCCTGAACGACGTGGCTTCCCTGATGACGATCTTATCGGATGGCTTTCCTGAACTCACGGGCACTCTCGAAATATTTTTCAAGGGAGGAAAAATCTTCCCGCTTCATCATCTCCCTGACCGTGCTCAGGTGTCTGATGAGTGTGTCAAGATGGCTCACGATGTTTTCACGGTTATATCTGCAGATATCTACCCAGACCTCAGGGGAGCTAAGGGCGATCCGCGTGGTGTCCCTGAACCCCTGGCCCGAGAATTGGATGAAGGAAGGATTGATTTCATGAACGGCGTTCACGAGGCTGTATGCTGTCGCATGGGGCATGTGGCTCACTGCCGAGAAGATCCGATCGTGGTCCTGCGGCGATGTGCGGGTAACGCGCGACCCGAACGTTCTCCACAGTTCCTCAATGGACTCGAGCGCTCCGGCATCGGTACGCTCTGTCGGCGTGAGAATGCAGAGCGCGTTCCGGAACAGATCGGGAGACGCCGCGTCGATGCCGGACCGGTCGCTCCCGGCGATGGGATGCGCTCCGACATAGAGGGCCCCCGGAGGAGTTTCTGATTCGAGTTCGAGAACGAGCCTCCCTTTCACGCTCCCCACGTCGGTGATCAGAGCGCCTTTTTTCAGGGATCCCTTGATCATGGCGAGGATATTCTTGAACGAGCCGACCGGAGTGGCAAGGATGACCAGGTCAGCGTCCCTGCACGCTTCATCGTGGCTGAGGGAATAGGAATCGATGATCTTCCTCTGCCGCGCCTTCCTGAGATTCTCCTCGGTGCGCCCGGAACCGGACACCGCAGAGGCGATCCGGTTCTTTTTCAGCGCCAGGGCAATGGACGCCCCGAGCAGGCCGACGCCGATGATCGTAACCTTGTTAAATTTTCTCATGGAACAGTTCTCTCACTACACAAAAATTCCTACCACAGAGTCACAGAGACACAGAGTTCTATTTTTTCAGATGTCGTTCAGAAATCAATAAACTCAATTGCAAAGAAAGACACAACACAGGGTTGTTTGTTATTCATTGGATTTTTTATGTGCTCAATAGTTCTGATTATGAGCTCAATATCTTTCTCTGAACCTCAGTGTCTCTGTGGTTCCTTTTCTTTCAAGAATTCTTTTGGATTTCCCCCTGTGCACTCTGTGGCTCTGTGTTTCTTATCGTGCGTCATATTTCCCTTCCTACTGCATCTGCAACCAGCCTCAGCTCCTGCATCAGGATCGCGAATGCATCAGGCGTGAGCGACTGGTCCCCGTCGGACAGGGCTTCTTCGGGATTGGAATGGACCTCGATGAGGAGAGCGTCCGCGCCGGCCGCGACTGCCGCTTTTGACATGGCGGCGACGAGGCTTCTCTTGCCCACGCCGTGACTCGGGTCAACGATTACCGGGAGATGGGTGAGTTCTTTGAGGAGCGGCACTGCCGAGAGGTCGAGGGTGTTCCGTGTTGCGGTCTCAAACGTCCGTATGCCCCGCTCGCAGAGCATGACCTTGTGGTTTCCCCTGGACATAATGTACTCGGCTGCCATGAGCCATTCCTTGATCGTCGAGGATAATCCCCTCTTGAGGAGGACAGGCTTATCGATGCCGCCGACCTCGAGGAGGAGCCTGAAATTCTGCATGTTCCGTGCACCGATCTGGATGACATCGGTATATTTCAGCATGACATCGAGGTCCCGCGGATCCATGATCTCGGTGACAACCGGCATGCCGGTTATGTTCCGCGCTTCGGCGAGAATCTTGAGTCCTTCTTCGCCGAGGCCCTGAAAAGCATAGGGAGAGGTTCTCGGCTTGAATGCGCCTCCCCGGATAAAGGAGGCCCCGGCAGACTTTACCTTCCGCGCGATGTCGATGACGATCTCTCTTCCTTCTACGGCACAGGGACCCGCGATGACCGGGATCCTCTTGTCGCCGATCTTGATTCCCGCCACATCGATGACCGAGTTCTCCTTTTTGAATTCCCTGCTCGCGAGCTTGAAGGGCTTGATGATCCGCATGACGTCTTCGACGGCATTCATCGCCCGCACGGCATCTGCTTCGTCCTCGGTCACTTTCGAGGTATCGCCGATGACGCCGATAATGGTCCTTTCGGTTCCCTTCGAGATGTGAGCTTTCAGCCCCTTGCTCTCGAGGCGGCGGACGATATGGTCGATATCGGCATCAGTAGCACCAGGTTTGAGGACGATGATATCCATTAGTGCATAACCTCCCTGAGGGCGTTGATGAACTTTGTGTTCTCTTCCGGCAGGCCGATGGTTACCCTGATGGCGTCGGGGCCCATGGGCCTCACGATGACTCCCCGCTTGAGGATCTCGTTGTAAATCAGGCCGGAGTTGTCGATCTTCATATAAATGAAGTTGGTTTCCGTCGGAACGAACCTGACCTTCAGTTTCGCGAGCTCGGCATAGAGATACGTTCTCCCCTGCTCGTTCACCTTTATCGAGTTTTGCACATGGGCCTGGTCGTCGAGCGCAGCGATCGCTGCCGCCTGGGCGATGGTGCTCGTGTTAAAGGGAGGGCGCACCTTGTCGATCTCCGTGATGATCTCCTTCTTCGATATGCCGTATCCGACCCTCAGCCCCGCGAGGCCGTAGATTTTCGAGAACGTCCTGAGAATGAGGATATCTCGGCCGGTCCTGAGAAAGGAGAAGGAGTCGGGATAGTTTCTGCTGCTCACATACTCGCAGTAGGCCTCATCGACGATCACGAGCAACCCGGGAGGGACGGCGTCCATGAATTCCTTGAATTCCCGGGCAGTATTCATCGTGCCGGTGGGGTTGTTCGGGTTCGCGATGAAGACGATCCTGGTGTCTGACGTTATGGCCCTTGCCATCGCCGCGAGGTCGTGCCGGAAGTCCTTCGTAAGCGGCACCTGGATCGCGCGTGCACCCACCATCCGGGTCGCGCTCGGATAGACAACGAAGGAGGGAGTTGCCATGACCGCGCTGTCCTTGTCGGTGAGATAGGCGATGGCGGCGAGGTTCAGGAGCTCATTTGAGCCGCAGCCGAGGATAATGCTCTCTTCGGGGAAGCCGGTCTTTTCGGAGAGTTTCTGTTTGAGATAGAACCCGCCGCCGTCTGGGTAGCGGTTGAGATGAAAATCCGCGCTCCGCATCATGCTCAGTGCCTTTGCCGAGGGGCCGAGGGGATTTTCATTGGACGCGAGCTTGACCGCGTCCTTGATGCCGAGTTCGCGCTCGAGCTCCTCCACCGGTTTTCCCGGCACATAGGGTTTCAATTCAGCGATATAATCGGGTGACTTGATCATATACAAGATTCCTCCGACGATACATGATACCAGATCCCGGATGCAGGTATCACCACAGAGGGCACAAAGGACATAAAGAAAATCTTCGTGCTCTTCGTGGTGAAAGAATCCGGCCTCGTACATCAGACATCAGCTTTTTTCCTTCGTGGTTAATCTCCCACCGGATAGGAGCCGAGGACCTTGAGGTAGAGGCAATGCTCCTTCACCTCTTCAATCGCCCGTTTCAGTTTCGGCTCGTCGCTATG
>JBLNHB010000181.1:0-4965 GCA_050268805.1 bacterium
GAACGAAGAAGTAACTGTTGAAGAGGTGGGCGTGAGCCCTTCGCAGGGCATGGGGCTTGAGGATGCATGGAATATCGCCGGGCAGGAGAGACCGGAAATCCGGGAAGTTGAGACCGCCGTCAGGGTGAAGGAGGAGGAACAGAAGGCAGTGAAGGCGGAATTTTTTCCCACCCTCTATCTCTCGGGCGGATACAAGTATGAGGATAACCGGTACATGGTGCATGAGGATAACTGGTCGATTGTGGCAGGAGCGAACATAAATCTTTCCTCCGGCGGGGCCACGCTCGCCAGAATTCGGAGAGCGGAAGCAGAGATCAAAGAGCTCAGGCTGACAAGGGACAAACTCCTCGACACTGTCAGGCTCGAGGTAAAAAACGCGTACCTTGATGTGGAGAGCGCGAGGAAGCGGGTGGAAGTAACCGAGAAGGCAGTAGCACAGGCAGAAGAGAACCTGAGACTTCAGAAACTGAGGTATGAGGAAGGAATCGGGACCTCCACGGATGTGCTCGATGCTGTCGCTCTGAGGACGCGGTCGCACTCCAATTACTGGACCGGATTGTACGGCGTCAAGAGGGCGGAGGCACGGCTTCAATATTCCATGGGCGGAGACCTGTACGGCATCTACGGGAAGTGAGTGAGTGATACGAGATGAGCAGAGGAGACGAATGGCTGAGGAAGATATCCCGCAGAATAATCTGAGCAAGAAAAAGATAGCATTCGGCATCTTTGCGGTCATCGTCATTGTTGGCCTTCTTACCGGTTTTTTCTACATCCGGTATACGAGGACCCACATATCGACGGATGATGCTTTTGTCGAAGGCAATGTGCATACCGTTGCTCCGAAAATCTCGGGTACGGTAAAGGCAGTGCATGTGGAGGATAATCAATTTGTAAAAGAAGGAGATGTACTTGTTGAGGTAGACCCTGCTGACTACGTAGTTAAGGTGAATGAAACCTTGTCGGCATACCATGCCGAGAGGGGAAAAATTGCCGAAATCGATGCACGGATAGAGGCAGCGAAACGCCAGTTGGCAGAGAACATGGCAAAGGTCGCATCGCAAAAGGCGTTTCTTGAGCTTCAGAAAGCGAATCTTGAACAAGCGGAACTGGATATGAAACGTGCCGAAACCCTGGTAAAGAAAGAGGTGATATCGAGGGAGAGATATGACAGAACGAACACGGGCCTCAAGGTTGCCATCGAGCAGGTGAATTCCGCAGCTGAATCGTTCAAAAGCTCCGAGCTGGCTGTTGAAACCCAGAGAGCCCTGGTCAATCAGGCCCAGGCCGCCAGGACAACGCAGATAGCTGTTGCAAAGCAGAAAGAAGCGGTATTTGAGACGGCTCGGCTCAATTACAGTTATACGAAGCTCTCTGCTCCGGCAGACGGGGACGTCACCAAGAAGTCTGTTGAGGTCGGCAACCAGATACAGGAGGGTCAGCCGCTCATGGCGATCGTTCCCCTTGATGACGTATATATCATCGCAAACTATAAAGAAACTCAGCTTGCGGGTGTGAAGCCCGGGCAGAAGGTGAAAGTTAAAGTTGATACTTATCCCGGCAAAGTGTTTAAGGGCGAGATTGACAGCATCATGGCCGGCACCGGGGCAGTTTTTTCCCTCTTCCCGCCGGAGAACGCCACTGGCAACTACGTTAAGGTTGTCCAGAGGATTCCGGTAAAGATCATCCTTGACAGGGACACCGACCCGGACCATGTCCTCCGCATAGGCATGTCCGTCGTGCCGACGATCCTCATCGAATAATTCCTATGAATAAATGGATCGTCGCCTTGACCGTCATGCTCCCGACGCTGATCGAGATCATCGACACCTCCGTCGTCAATGTCTCGCTCGACCATATCCGGGGCAGCCTTTCTGCCGGCATCGACGAGTCCACCTGGACCATAACCTCTTACCTCGTCTCCAATGCGATCATTATCCCCATGACCGGATGGCTCAGCAGGATGTTCGGCAGAAAGCGATATCTCATCTTCTCCATCTCCCTCTTCACCCTGAGCTCGCTCCTCTGCGGTTCGGCATGGAGCCTCCAGAGCCTCGTTATCTTCCGGATACTCCAGGGGATCGGCGGCGGCGCGCTCCAGCCCATTTCCCAGGCGATCCTGCTCGAGACCTTCCCCCGGCGTCAGCACGGCATGGCCATGGCCCTCTTCGGCGTCGGGATCATGTTCGGGCCCATCATCGGTCCGCTCCTCGGAGGCTGGATCACGGACAACTGGTCATGGCACTGGATCTTCTTCATTAACATTCCCATCGGCGTGGTCTCGATTCTCATGACCCTGCTCTTTATCGTCGATCCTCCGTACATGCAGAGGATGAAGATGAGGATCGATTACTGGGGGCTTGCGCTCCTCGCCATAGGGCTCGGGTGTCTCCAGATCGTCCTTGACAAGGGCCAGCAGGAGGACTGGTTTTCCTCGAGCCTCATCACCTGGCTGAGCATAATCTCTTTCACATCGCTTTCCCTTTTCATCATCGTGGAGTTCTTTGCGGAGCACCCGATCGTCAATCTAAAGACCTTCAAGAACCTCTCCTTCAGCACCGGAAATGTCGTCATGTTCTTCGCCTTCTTCAACCTCTTCGGAAGCATTGTCCTCCTTCCGCTCTATCTCCAGACCCTGATGGGGTACACGGCGACGCTCGCAGGACTGGTGCTCGGGCCCGGAGGGGTGGCGACCCTCCTTGCCATGCCTCTCGCTGGCAGGCTCGTGACCAGGGTCAATCCCAAGGCCCTGCTCTCTTTCGGCATCATCGTGTCCGCGTATTCGACCTACCTCATGGGCCAATTCAATCTCTTTGCAGATTTTTCGACCATCATCTGGCCGCGGATCGTCCTCGGCGTGGGCATGGGGTTTCTCTTCATCCCTCTCACCACGATGACCATGTCGAGCGTGAACAAAGAGGACATGGCGAATGCCTCCTCGATATACAATCTCCTGCGTAATCTCGGGGGAAGCTTCGGGGTCGCCTTTATCACCACCATGCTTAGCCGGAGGGCCCAGATGCACCATTTCCGCCTTGTCGAGCACCTCACGCCCTTCGATACGCAGTATCAGATGGCCATTAACCAGTCCGCGCAGGCGCTGCAGTACCGTGGTATTGAGTCTACCATGGCAAACCAGGCCGGTGCGGCTACTATCTACAACCAGCTCATACGGCAGGCATCCATGATGTCCTTCAACGATGTTTTCCACCTCCTGAGCATACTCATGATCCTCGTCCTTCCCCTCGTGCTTCTGATGAGAAGAGGGGAGGGAGGTGGTCCCGCGGAGATGCATTAGTGAGAGTGCTGTCTGGCCGACGGGGTTTTGATTCCTCAAAGTCCGGCACGGTTTTTTTGATATACTGGGCTGCTTGAACTCTTCCTTCTTCATGATATATTGTATTCACCATAGAACAGAAAGAGGTGACCAACATGAAAGACCGGATTACTGTTTCGCTGAACCTATTAGTTGATTTAAAGATCAATGAGGGCGTTGATATTTCAGAGATCAAGGAAATCATCAATGGTGTGTCATGTGAATGCATCGATACCGTGGGGAAGGCAAAGGTTATGGGTGTGGACATCCTGGAGCGGAGCCTCATCATAGAGAAGGACGACGAACCTGACGCTGAGTGATTGATGGGAACCAACCCTCCGGCAAGACAATAGGGACGCCCTAGGATTTCCTGTAATATCCCATTGCTTCGGGGATGAACTGCTCGATATTCCTGATCCTCTTTTCATCTGCAGGGTGGGTGCTGAGGAATTCGGGAGGGGATGCTCCCTGCTTTGATGATGCCATCCTCTTCCAGAAGTCCGCTGCCGCATGCGGATCATACCCTGCCATGGCCATGAAGATAAGACCGAGGTGGTCTGCTTCGGTCTCGTGAAGCCTGCTGTAAGGGAGAAGGACCCCTACCTGTGATCCGAGGCCGTACGCCGTGAGGAAGAGATCATTCGTCGCACTCGGATTCTGGGAAAGGGCGACGGAGAGGGCAACGCCTCCCATCTGGGTGAGGAGCCCCTGGCTCATGCGTTCATCGCCGTGATTGGCGACAGCATGGGCGATCTCATGTCCCAGAACAACGGCAAGACCGGCATCGTCTTTCGTGACGGGGAGAATGCCGGTGTACACGACCACTTTGCCGCCGGGCATGCAGAAAGCATTGATGTTCTTGTCCTCGACAAGATTGAACTCCCACTCATACCCTGCGAGACGGTCAGCCATGTCGTGTTGAGAGAAATACGTCTCCACCGCATGCTGTATCCTTTGTCCAACCCGCTTTACCATCCGGGCATCGTCAGTATTCGTGATTACCTTGTGCTTCGACAGGAACTCATGATAGGAATTGTAGCTCATTGAGAGAACTTCTTCGGAGGGGATGAGACTGAGCTGCTGCCTGCCCGTTATAGGGACTGTCCGGCATGATCCGAGAGCAATGATGAGCAGGGGGATGAATAATAACAGTTTATTCATCTTGGTTGTTTTTCTCCGATTCAAATGAACAGGGCGGGAGATGACTCCCACCCGTTTTTGTCACTAATGTTTCATGTGCTCCATGTGTTCCGTATGCTGCATCATGGGGTTGTCGTCTTCCTTGTCATCGCCGGAAGGAGACATCATGCCGCACATATCGTCGTCCATCCCGCAGGGCATGCTCATCATTTCACCCAGCTTCTTTTTCTGCTCCGGGGTCAATGCGGCCTTGATTTCCTCTCTCGTCTTGATCATCGAGAGGTGCATGGATGTCCTCAATCCCTCCATCTCCTTCATCTTTGCTTCAACCGCTTTCATGTCCACGGGATCGCTGTCAATGAGAGCTCTCAGGTCGATCATCAGGATTTGCATATCCGCTTTCTTTTTAATCATTTCTTTCATTGATTTGTTCCGGATATTATCGATGATTGTTTCCTGCTTGGCATCCAATTTGAGGTCTTTTAGATGGTGCATCATGGGCAGCTGCATTC
>JBLNHB010000182.1:0-6512 GCA_050268805.1 bacterium
GCCTTGAGGGTGGGCACAAAATTGGGCACAGTGAAAATGAAAAAGGAGCTGCGGATGCCGCAACCCCTTGATTTCCTTGGCGTCCCCAATGGGATTCGAACCCATGTTACCGCCTTGAAAGGGCGATGTCCTAGGCCGGGCTAGACGATGGGGACACATGGTGAGCCGCGTTGGATTCGAACCAACGACCCACGCCTTAAAAGGGCGTTGCTCTACCAACTGAGCTAGCGGCCCTCTTCACAGAATTGTTAGAATACACCTATCAAGAAATGTTTGTCAATGAAAAGCCCGCCTATGAACCGTGCATCCTTTCACCTGCGCGCCCTGTTCCTCGTGTAGGGGAGAAGCCCTCCGTTCAACAGGACATCCTGTTCCCGTTCGTTGAGGTTCCCTCTGCAGGGAAAAGAGAAGCGGCTCCGGAGGTCTTCGACCGTGAACTGCTGTGAACCCCGCACGCTCTCCTTGATCTTGGTCAGCATCAGCCGGTCGCCCTGCTTGATCCGTTCATAGTCCGCGGGATTCTCAAAGATCAGGGGAAGGATGCCGAAATTGATGAGGTTTGAGCGGTGGATCCGGGCGAAGGATTTCGCGATGACCGCCTGGAGACCGAGATACATGGGCGCCATGGCAGCATGCTCCCGCGATGACCCCTGGCCGTAATTTTCTCCGCCGACGATGACCCCGCCCCCGCTTTCTTTCGATTTCTTCGCCCTCTCCGCAAACGTGCCGTCGATGTTGCAGAAGACGAATTGTGAGATCGCGGGGATGTTCGACCGGTAGGGCAGGACAGCAGACCCCGCGGGCATAATGTCGTCAGTCGTTATGTTATCACCCACCTTGAGCAGGACTTCAGCATTGATCTCGTCGGTCAGAGGACACTTCATTGGAACTTCCCTGATGTTCGGTCCCTTGACGATCTCGACTTTATCAGGATGTCCACCAGGAGGTATCAGGAGCGTGTCATTGATCGAATATTCTTCGGGCTCCTGAACGACCGAGACCGGAATGCCCGCATCTCTCGGGTCGACGATTTCTCCCTTCACTGCAATGAGCGCGCAGGCGACGGGGTTCGTGAGATAGACAGAGGCATCCCTGGTGCCGCTCCTGCCTTTGAAGTTCCTGTTATAAGAGCGGATCGATACATGTCCGGACCCCGGAGCCCCGCCCATCCCGATACAGGGACCGCAGGCCGATTCGAGCATCCTCGCGCCCGCAGCGATCATATCTGCAAGGCTGCCGTCGCGGGCGATCATCTCGTAGACCTGCTTCGAGCCCGGGTTGATGTGGAGGCTCACCTGCTCCGCGACCTTTCTTCCCCTGAGGATGGCGGCAACCGTACGCATCGCCGGGTAGGATGAATTCGTGCAGCTCCCGATGCAGACCTGATGAATTTTCATCCCGCTGATCTTCCGGATCGGGACGACTGCGTCGGGGCTGTGCGGCTGTGCAATGAGCGGCTCGATCTCACCGAGATCGATCCCGATCACCTCGGCATATGAGGCGTCGCTGTCCGCCCTCAGCTCGACCCAGTCATGCTCTCTCTTCTGCGCGATGAGAAACCGCTTCGTCACATCGTCACTCGGGAAGACCGAGGTCGTCGCTCCGAGTTCGGCGCCCATATTCGTGATCGTGGCGCGTTCGGTGACAGTGAGGTCGGCGGGTCCCTCGCCGCCGTACTCGAATATTTTCCCGACCCCTCCCTTGACCGTCAGCCTCCTGAGCAGTTCGAGGATAACATCCATGGCGGTCACAAAGGGCCTGTTCAGTTTCCCTCTCAGGTCCACGAGCACGACCTTCGGCATCGAGAGTTCGAAGGCCGAGCCTCCCATCACGGTGGCTGCGTCGAGACCGCCGATACCGATCCCGATCATGCCGATGCCGCCGTTCGTCGGGGTGTGGCTGTCCGTCCCGAGACCGATCCATCCCGGCCGCGCGAACCGCTCGAGGTTCACCTGGTGGCAGATGCCGTTTCCCGGCTTTGAAAAATAGGCGCCGAATTTCGCCGCTGCGGTCTGGAGGAAGATGTGGTCGTCGGAGTTCATGAAATCGGACTGGACCATGTTATGGTCGACATAGGAAACGGCGAGCGGGACCCGCACCCGATCGATCCCCATCGCCTCGAACTGGAGCCAGGTCATGGTGCCGGTGGCGTCCTGCGTATAGACCTCATCCACTCCGAGCCCCACGGGCACACCCGGCTTCATCTCACCAGAGACGAGGTGAGTTGAAAATATCTTCTCAACGATGTTCTTCCCCACGCGGTCCTCCCAAATTCTTTATCGATAATCATAAAAAATAACACAGATGGAAAGAGAATGTCCAAAGGAGGAAATCATCTGTCGACTGACTTGACTTTATCCAGCCATATGAGTGCTTCCCTAAAATGAGGGTTTATTTGCAGACATATTTTGATCTCATCGATCCCCTTGTCATGAAGTCCCATTCGTATGTACTCTGTCCCTAAATTAAAATGGGCTTTGTAATTCGAAGGGTCGAGTGTTATCGCAATCTCATAATGTTCGATCGCTCTATCCGTCATTCCTTTATCGGCATATGCAGCCCCCAAATTGTTATGTGCGGCAGCGTAGGAGGGATTCAGTTGCGTTGCAATCGACAGGTGTGTGATAGCATCGTCGAGCATCGATTTGTTTGAATAAGACTGCAAAGCTTTTTCATTGTACGCTACCCCCAAATTGTTGTGAGCCCTCGCCTTCTTCGGGCTTTTCTCGACCACATCCTGCCAGAGAGCTATCTCATCATTCCAAATAGTATTGCGTGCACTGGCCAACCCCGTGAGCACGAGTACAATTGCAAGTACTTGAATCAACACTGCTCTTGTGAATGAATGCTTAGCCAGCAATTTGTCTGAAATAGAAAAAATTATCATTATTGTTAAAATTGAATACCCTATCAATGGCATATACAGTCGATGCTCGAAGATGACGTCGACAGCAGGAATGATACTCGACGACGGGACAAGAGTGATCATAAACCATAGAATGCAAAAAGAAATAACACGTTTCCTTTTTGAAAAGAAAATACCCATGGTCCACAGTCCGACATATCCCAAAAATGAAAGGATAGTAGGGAGTTCAAAGAGCGTCTTTGCTACCGGGTAATCATAATCGAGATTCTGGCTGACAGGAAAGAACAGAAGCCTGATGTATGTCCAGTGAACATTGAACTGTGTCATAAAGTATTGGAAGGATGATACGGTTTTCACCCCGAACCCCGCGTGTTCCTCGTAGTCGTAGGTCAGGACAATGTACAAGAGATAGGAAAGAGTCAGAAGGACAGGGAGATGAACCCGGTAATGTCTGAGGATTTCTTTTCCATTAAATTTTGATAAGAAAAAATAGTCATAGAGGATAAGCATGAAGGGAAAGAGAAAAAACTCCTCCCGCGAAGCCATGCCAAGGCATGAGATGAAGACGAGAGAAACCGTATAGAGAATCTTCTGTCGCTCTGAAACCACGGCCTTTACAAACAAAATCATTCCGGAAAGGAAAAACGTCGTTGCGAGAAGGGTGGAGCGCGTTACAATGTATGTTACGGTCTCGGTCTGGATCGGATGTGCTACAAAGATGAGGGACGAACACACGGCGGTCAGCAGCACACGAAAATCGTCACGACCGTACCCGAGGCAAACAGCAGTCAATTTGATGAGTGCATAGAGGAGAAGCCCGTTTATCAGGTGGAGAGTCAGGTTGAATACGTGGTAGCCGGTCGTGTCAAGACCATTGAGGTAATAGTTAACTGCAAAGGTTGCAGCAGTCAGCGGACGCGCGGCGATTGGAGGCCCTTTGATGGAAAAGAACAGAGAAGAGATGTTCGATAAGCTTCTGATTCGGGCATTTTCTGCGATGTTGGGAACATCGTCGAATACAAAGGGAACATGAAAGGCATTGATATATGCAATGAGTCCCACGAAAAGAATGAGAAGACAATGGAAGAGAGGATTATGAATAGTTCTTCTGCTCTTATTTGCAGAAGTCGTTCTTTCCTTTACCATTGCACCAAGAGCACGCACATTTATTGTCTCTTAAAATTCGCATATACTTTCTTATTAGAATAGAATATTGACTATTAATTTTACTTAACATTTTGAGTCTGTTTACGAAACTGTTCCCGATCTCTTGACAGTTTATTGAAGGGGAGGAGGATGAATGTCCTCCCCCCTAAGGATATGCTATGGAATAGTTGTTACGGACAAGTATTGGTAGAGAAATTGAAGTTTTCATCATAGACGCCAGCGCAGACTGTAGTTCCAATGCCTGCAACCGGACCGCCGTCAAGATGCGTGGTGGCAATATATGTTGTTGTGGGCCAAATAGGTATTTCTCCATTAAATATTGTGTTTGTCGATCCAGCTAAGATCGAATTGTATATCCTCATGGGGTCACCTTCGAAGCTATATTCATTGTACACACCATAGTTATAAGATCCCCCTGTAGCCTTCGCGGTAACACTGTTTAATATGGGAGCACCGTTTTTAACAAAGATGCCATAGTTAAAGGGCGCATCTTGTGCTGCAACTGTAACATTTCTTAAGGTGGCGGAGCCATTTCCTAACAGAATTCCGACAGTTTCTTGAGACCCTCCCGAAGCTATTGCTGTCACATTAATCAGAGTGGCAGGACCTGCTGTTTCTATAGCCCAATTCATCTGACTAGCGCCTGAACAGGTGGCAGTTACATTTGTTAACTTTCCCCCACTGCTATTATCAAATCTTATTGCACGAGCCCAACTAGTCGCGATGTCTCCTCTATTCTCGATCGTCAAGAACCGTATCTCCTCATTGCCTCCATAAACTGTATAAGATCCTCTGCCAGTAATAATAGTGGTATTTTCTCCAGAGCCCTCAATATCAACATAAGCCCTTCCATTGACATAGTCCCAATTAACATCATATATACCTGGCATAATTTTCACTAAGCAGCGATTTGTTTCGGAAGGAGTCCCGCACCATGACGTTACACTACCCAGAGCAGATGCCGGGTTGGTGAAGTCACCACCGACAGGAGCAACTATTGCCACCTTGCTGTAATAAGCAATCTTGCTTGCTGTCACCGCTCCATCCTGAATATGTCCAGTCTTGATGCCGCTTCCTGCATTGCTATCTTGCCCGCTTGTTCCGTCTGCCTCTTTTATGTGCTGAGAAAGGACCGAATCATTTGCCAAGCCTGCGGCAAAAGCTGCGGAGCCCAAAAGTGAGAAGGCAAATATTACGGCTAAAATTAAACTGATTCTGATCTTTTTCATGTTCATCTTCTCCTGTTTAATTTATTCAAAATAGAAAATTTGGGTCGCGACAGGGGACGACGTCCCCTCGCAATAGAAACGAATTTTTCCTCTTGATTACGTTATGGCGGGACGCCTGACAGAATACACGGAGTTTTACTCCGAGGGTTCAAGACAAACCTCGGAGGATTGATGACTGTTTCTTGAAGAGAAAATTCTTCTAAAAGAGGGTGTTCTGACTGACTGACTGACTGAGCAATAAGGGGACCAAACGGTCTAAGGTGCAAACAAAGAATTGGTGTAAGGTAATTGATGGATGCACGCTTTGCCCTCCCCAAAATAGGCGCCTCAAATTAGCACAAAGGTAGAATACCTGTCAAGAGAAAAGGAAATTTTGACATATGCTCCGGTTCTGTGGTACAAAAGAAACTTACATTTCAAAAGCCGAATGAAAGGACGCATGCACTATTTCACCTATAAGAAAGGGGAACTCTACGCTGAGGACATTCCGGTCCGGAAGCTCGTATCGGCATACGGCACGCCCCTCTACATTTACAGCCACCGTACGCTGGAGCGCCATTTTCTCGCCTATCAGCAGGCGTTCAGGGAGATGCCCCACATCATTTGTTTCGCCCTCAAGGCGAATTCCAACAGCGCCGTCATCAAGACATTCGCCCGCCTCGGCGGGGGGGCCGACATCGTCTCCGGGGGCGAGCTTTTCAGGGCGCTCAGGGCGGGCGTGGATCCGAAGAAGATCGTCTATGCCGGCGTCGGCAAAACCGAAGAGGAGATCCGTTTTGCCCTTCGCAAGAAAATCCTCATGTTCAACATCGAGTCGGACGAAGAGCTTCTCGAGATCAACCGGATCGCGAAGCTCATGAAGACAAAGGCCCCCATCGCGCTCAGGGTGAATCCCGATATCGACGCGAAGACCCATCCCTACATCTCGACGGGACTGAAGAAGCACAAGTTCGGCATTCCCATCGAGAACGCCCTCGAGTTCTACCTCATCGCGCAGGGGCTGAAGAACGTCGAGATCGTAGGAGTACATAAGCACATCGGGTCCCAGATCACCGAGGTGTCGCCCTTTGCCGATGCCCTGATCCGGGTCCTCGCCCTCATCGACCGCCTCAGTGAGAAAGGGATCAGAATCAGGTATCTCGACATCGGAGGAGGGTTGGGCATTCAATACAATGACGAGGAGCCTCCGCTCCCGTCCGACCTCGCATCGCGCCTCATTCCGCTCCTCAGACGGCATGATCTCACTGTGA
>JBLNHB010000183.1:0-9540 GCA_050268805.1 bacterium
AGCTCCAATTCCTATCTTCTTAAGCATGTATCCCTCTCGTCATCAGCACGTATTCCCGATATCCCTTTCTCTTCAATCTGCTCGACAGAGGATGGCGCAGCGCGCTCTTCGGTCCCGGCCCTCATGCGGAACAGACCGAACCTGCCGACTTTTTTCTGGAAAGAGTCCATATAAGTATAGATGACAGGGGTGATGAACAGGGTAATTATTTGTGAAAAGAGGAGGCCGCCCACCACGGCGAGACCGAGGGGACGGCGCGCCTCGGCGCCCGCTCCGAAACCAAGGGCGATCGGCAGCGTGCCCATGAGGGCCGACATGGTCGTCATCATGATCGGCCGAAACCTGATGAGCGCGCCTTGATAGATCGCGTCCGCAGGACTTTTCCCATCCTTTCGCTCAGCTTCCAGCGCGAAGTCGATCATCATGATGGCGTTCTTCTTCACGATGCCGATCAGCATGATGATCCCCACGTAGCCGTAAATGTTCAGCTCCTTACCGAAGATCAACAAGGTCGCCAATGCCCCGACGCCAGCGGCCGGAAGACCGGAGAGGATCGTGAGGGGATGGATGAAGCTTTCATACAGAATGCCGAGAACGATGTAAATGACCAGGATCGCCATGATCAACAGAAGGATTATGCCTTGCATGGATGCCTGGAACGCCTGCGCGGTTCCCTGAAAACTGGTGCTGATCATGGCCGGGAGCGTCGCTTTGGCGGCTTTGTCAACCAATGAAACGGCTTCACTGAGGGAAACGCCGGGTCTCAGATTAAAGGAAATGGTGACGGCCGGGAGCTGGCCCAGATGATTCACAAGGAGCGGCCCCGTGCCCACGGACGGCTGTGTGACCACATCGAGAGGCACGAGTTTTCCCGATGAAGAGCGGACATAGAGCAGGGCGAGGTGAGAAGGATCAACCTGGTACTCGGGCTTCAGCTCCATGATGACCTGGTACTGGTTGGTCGGTGCCAGAATCGTTGATATCTGGAGCGTGCTGTAGGCCGTGCTCAGAGCGGATTCGATCTGCTGGGCCGTCACCCCGAGGGACGAAGCCTTGTCGCGGTCTATCTCGAGGGTCACCTGCGGGTTCTTTATTTGCAGGTCGCTGTTCACGTCCTGCAACTGCGGGAGCGCCCGCAGCCTGGACTCGAGGAGGGGAGCAGCCTTATACAGTTCGTCCGTGTCCGGACTTTGGAGAGTGTATTGATACTGGCTCTTGGTGAGCTGACCGCCGAGCCGGATGGGCGGCAGGTTCTGCATGAAGATCCTCATGCCGATGACGCCCGCGGTTTTCCTGCGCAGCTCCTGGATGATCTCATCGGCGCTCAGTTTGCGCTCAGAGCGGGGTTTCAGCCGCATGAACATGCGTCCGGTGTTTGCCGCGGCGTTCGGTCCGCCCGCGCCGATGCTGGACATGAAGGCCTCTATGTTCGGGTCCTGAGCGATAATTGCCGCCATCTCAAGCTGATGTTTTTTCATGTCCTCAAAGGAAATTCCCTGCTGCGCCTCGGTGAAGGCGAATATCTGGCCCGTGTCCTCGGTCGGGAGAAATCCTTTCGGCATCGCCCAGAACAGGAAAATGGTCAATCCTAAAAGCACGTTGGTCAAGACAAGGGTCGCGATGCGATGCCTGAGCACCCATTGCAGACTCCACTCGTAGGCGCCGAGCATATGTTCAAAAAAACGCTCCAACTTCATATAGAGGCTGCCGTGTCGGTCTTCTGCCGCAGGACGGAGAAAGCGGCTGCAGAGCATCGGCGTAAGCGTGAGGGAAACCATGCCCGAAACCAGGATGGAGGCGCTGATCACGACAGCGAATTCATGGAGCAGTCGGCCCAGAATGCCGGGCATGAACAGCACGGGAATGAAGACCGCCACGAGCGAAAGCGTCATGGAGAGGATCGTAAACCCGATCTCCTTGGATCCGTTGAGCGTGGCCCGGAGCACGGGCTCGCCGTGTTCCATGTGGCGGACGATGTTTTCGAGCATGACGATGGCGTCATCAACCACAAAGCCGACGGCAAGGATCATGGCCATGAGCGAGAGGTTATCGACGCTGTAACCGAGAAGGTACATGACTGTGAAGGTGCCGATGATCGACATGGGGAGCGCCAGGCTCGGGATGATCGTGGCCGACAGGTTGCGTAAGAAAAGAAAGATGACGAGAACAACGAGACCGATCGCCAGCATGAGGGTGAACTTGACGTCGGCGACCGATTCCCGGATGGACTGGGACCGGTCGTAGATGACATCCAGATTCACCGACGCGGGCATCTGAGCGCGAAACGTGGGCAGAAGCGCCTTGATGGAGTCCACCACTTCGATCGTATTCGTGCCCGGCTGCCGCTGGATGGCCAGGATTACAGACCGGGTACTTGCCTTGCGCGTATTGTACCAACTCGCGATCCTGTCATTCTCCACGCTGTCGATGACCCTGCCAAGATCCTGAAGGCGCACGGGATTGCCGCTGCGGTAGGCCACGATGAGGGGACGGTACGCCGCGGCATTCATGAGCTGGCCGCTCGCCTCTATGGTGAATGACTTGGACGAGCCCTGCAGGGTGCCGGTCGGAAGATTGACGTTGCTGTTTGCGACCGCGTTCGAGACTTCATCGATGCCGATTCCTCTCGAGGCGAGCGCGCGGGGATCGAGCTGTATGCGGACCGCGTATTTCTGAGCACCGAAAATCTGCACCTGGGCAACTCCGCTCACCATCGAGACGCGCTGGGCGATCATGGTGTCCGCATATTCATTGACCTCGGATAGCGGAAGCGTCGGAGAATTGAGCGAGAGATAGAGGACCGGCTGGTCCGCGGGGTTTACCTTCTGGTAGGTCGGCGGCGTCGGCATGTCCGGGGGAAGGAGTCTCGCGGCTTTGGCGATCATGGCCTGAACGTCCTGGGCCGCGGCGTCAATGTCTCGGTCCAAGTTGAACGTCAGCGTGATATTCGTGATGCCGAGCGCGCTCACGGATGTCATGGAATCAACGCCCGCTATGGTGGAGAACTGCCGTTCGAGCGGTGTGGCAACCGCGGAGGCCATGGTATCGGGGCTTGCTCCGGGAAGCGATGCATTGACCAGGATGGTGGGGAAATCCACGTTCGGCAGGTCGCTCACCGGCAGCAGCTGGTATGCCATGACGCCGAACAGGAGAATGGCGAGCATGACCAGCGTTGTCATGATCGGTCTTCGTATAAAGGGTTCTGCGATATTCATGGTTTGCTCTCGTTAATCCAAAGATCCTAATCCCAATCGTTTCGGCATTATCATTTGGAATTTTGAAATTATTTCGAATTTAGGGTTTTGGATTTAGAATTTTCACTTTCTTTTGTACCTTCCTGCTGGGTCCCCTGTCCGTCTTTGATCTCCACCTTCGCTCCCGGGAAGAGCTGGAGCTGGCCGTCGGTCACCACGGTTTCCCCGGCTTGCACGCCTTTGGTCACGATTGCTTCGTTATCGTACATTCCTGAAACCGTGACCGGCCGCTGTTCGACCGTATGATCGGACTTGACGACAAAAACGTACTGCCCCTGCTGGCCTGTCTGAACGGCCGGACCGGGAACGACAACGGCATTGGGGAGAGTGGTAAGCGTAAGGGCAACGTCAACGAACTGTCCGGGCCAGAGCCTCCTGTTTCTGTTCTCAAACCTTCCTTTCAACTGAATGGTGCCGGTCGTGGTGTCCACCGTGTTATTAATGAACGTGAGCACGCCCTCCTCAGAGTGCTGTTCGTCGCCGGGAATGACGGCTTTCACCTTCAATCTTCCCGTCTTCATGTACTTTTTTATGCCTGCGAGGTTTTGCTCGGGCACCGAAAACGTCACATAGATGGGCACCATCTGGTTGATCGTGGCGAGCGTGATATCATTTGCTTTCACGACATTGCCCACATTTACCAGGATGCTTCCCACGCGTCCGTCGATCGGTGATCGTATGGTGCAATATTCGAGCTGGAGCCGGCTGTTCGCTACCTGCGCCTTATCCGCAATGACCAGGGCCGCCAGTGCGTCCGCATTGGCGCGGAATTGGTCGTACTGGCTTTTGGGTACAAAGTCCTTCTGCACGAGGACAGCGTATCGCTTGGCGTCTTCCTCCGCGTTCTTTGCCTGCGCCTCGTCCCGCGCCAGGTTGGCCTCGGCCTGTTTGAGCGCAGCTTCATAGGGACGGGGGTCAATCTTGAACAGTATCTCGCCCTTCCTGACGCCCTGTCCTTCCTTAAAATACACCCCGAATATTTCTCCGCCGACCAGTGCCTTGATCGAGACGGCGTTGATGGTTTCAACATTGCCGATCGTCCGGATCTGCAGCGGGACATCTTTTTGCATTACCGTTGCCACAGCTACCGGCACGTTCCGCGGCGGTTCCGGTTTCTTCTTGGAACATGAGGAAGCGGCCACAAAAAAAACAGGAAGAACAAGAACGATAAATGCTTTTCTTCCGAGAGGGGATATCCGTCTTAATTTCCTCATTGACGATCCTCTCCACCTGCGTTCTGCACCAAGACGATCATCAAGTTCCTGTTCTCCTGCATCCAGCACCATTCATCTTATTCCCATCGCTTTCTCTACGGTCGCCTGCGCGATCTTGTAATTGTACAAAGCACCCGTGTATGCAACCTGTGCATTGGCATACGTGGCGAAAGCATCGCTGACCTCTATGGGGCTCCCCACCCCTGCTGCATACCGTCCGTTTGCGAGATCCAGGTTCTCCTGAGCTGACCTGAGCCCGATCTCGGCGGTTGATATGCTCTCCTGCGCCTCATGTAAATTCAAATACGCCTGCTGGACATCGAGCAGTATCTGCTGGCGAAGCGACTGCTCGTTGGCTTTCAGGGCAGAGAAATTTGATTTGGCTTCCGCGACCTGATTCTTTGTCAGGAATCCGCTGAACAGCGGAAACGTCAGTGTTACGCCTGCACTCCAGCCGTCTTCGATATTCGACAACTCCTCCCCTGCCCAGTTGTAACTCGCATTTCCCGATATCGCCGGGTAGTATCCTGTTTTCGCAAATCTGATCGCTTCGCCGGAGGCTTCTCTTCTTGCTGTGAGCGCTTTGAGGTCGGGTCTGTACTCGTATGCCCGTCCCAGCGCGTCCTCAAACGTGATCTCGAATTTCTGAAAGGCAAGGTTATCTTCGATCGTATAGAGGGGCGCGTCAGGTACCCCCATGGCATTGTTCAGGGTAACCCATGCTATCTTGATCGCGTTCTCTGCCTGTATGAGACCGAGCTTTGCAGTGCTCAGGTCAGCTTCTGCCCTGGTCACATCGATTTTTGCCCGAATTCCGACCTCATAGAATCCTTTTGCCTGGTCCAGGCGCAGTTGTAATTGCTTTACGATGTCCTCGGCTGCGTCCCTGTTCCTTTTTGACCGCAACAATCCATAATATGCCTGCTTAACATTGAAAATTATCTGATCCGTTGTTGCGTCGAGGTCGGAGCGTGACGATGCGAGATTATATTTCTGGATATTGACGGAGGAAGAGGTCTTTCCGAAATCGTAGATGAGCTGGGAAAGGGAAAGGCTGCTCGCGTACTCGTCGAATGCCTGCTCCCTGCCGGAGGCACCAAAGAAAGAAGTTGTCCTCCCGGACGCAGGATGGATTCTGTCGTAACTCGATGACCAGTTGAGCTGGGGGTAATAGTTCGCCTGTGCCTGTCCCACTCTGCTGAAACTCGCATCCACGGTATTCTCCGCGGCAAGTCGGGAGGGGTTTTTCCTGAGTGCAATGTCAATGCAACGGCCCACCGTGAGCGTCTCGCCTTTTTGTATTATGTCCCCTTCCGTCCTGTCAGCCCCCTTTGTCAGTTCGACTGCCAGCTCCTCGTAGCGTGCCGAGCGGGGTTCCTCAGCGGAACTAAAAACCGGTGCTAAAGCGAAAGCGGGAATGAACAGTGATATCAGGAAATTCATCGCAATTCTGAATGTATACCGTCTCCGCATATATCTCCCCCGGAAGAATGAATTTAGTTTCCCTTTCTTAAGGTCCCACGAATGAAAATATCCGCGAATTGCTGAACATCCCTCTCCATTTTTTTCTTCGGAATCTTGATTCCCTTCACGATTTCTTCGTGACGGAAATAGGAAAACAGCATACCGAAAAATGCCTGGGCCGCAAGCGCGGAGGAAAATTCCCTGAGTATCCCCCTGCTCTGGAGCGACTCGAAATATCCGGCAAGGACGCCTCTGGTCTCGCTGATGAATTGATTATAAACCTTTCTGATTTTCACGGGATAGAGGTTTATCTCAGAGTGCATGATCTTGACCATGGGCTTGAGCTCCTTGAGGCTCATGAGGAACCTGGTCGCGATGGTTCTGAGCGCCTCTTCATAGGAAAGGGGTTCCAGCTTGGGCAGCAGCTCCCGAAGGGTGGGCAGGAACGTATGCCGACCGAGAAGCTCTTCGAACAACCGCTCCTTGGAGCCGAAATGGCGGAAGAGGGTGAGCTCCGTCACCCCGGCCGTCCGGGCGATCTCCCGCGTTGTTGTCCCGAGGTAGCCCTTGTGTGAAATCAGCTTCAGCGCCGACTCAAGGAGTCTGTCTTTTGTTACCGATGGTTTTATCGCCATGTAAGTAATTGCTTACTCTAATTCTGCCGCAGAGGAAAAGTCAAGGAAGGCCGGATATCCCAATCGATGGAGATATGCTTGCCCGTCCGGGAGTGCGAGCCGAGAGGTTGATCTCGTCCGCCTCGATCCTCCCGCTCACCACGAGGTTCCTTTCCCCCGGCCTCAGGTAAGGCAGAAGGAAATACAGGACGATGAGAAGAGCAACAAACACCGCGACGATGAGGAATATTCTTTTCTTTTTCACGTTATTAGCATAGCAGAAGAGGGGGGATTGTCAAGAAGTGGACAGGCTGCACGGGGTAGTAATCGTTATCGATACACTATCCGCGCACAATAAGGTTCTTGCATATTTTTCAGAATGAATCTGAGCTTTCAATTCTCCCTGTGGTAACAGGTTCTCACAGAAATCCGGACGGATTGGACTCTTAGGACCGGTGAGGATTTCCTCCGGTAATGTGTGGTCCAGCGGGGTCTACTAAGATGAAAGCTCCACCTCGTAGCCTGCAGTGTCAAGAATTCGAATTAACTGATGATTTTAAGGAGAAACACTCGGCTTGTTTTGCCTCTCGGGACTTGACGCCTGCATGATAGACCGCCCTGAGAGAAGAACACTTTCGACATTCTCTATTTTCTGATAGAATTATGTGAGAAGAGGGCGTGTTGAATTCGTTATTCTAAGATGAAACAACTATTAATAATATTATCCTTGTTTGTATCAATTCTAGCACCATCCATATCGATAGCGTTCCATTCTGAAGACTACTTTGTAGAAATTGGTGACGGATATCAAATTCTCACGCCTAACAAACTTAGCCACTACGTCGTAACAAGAGATGGAACGATTGTTCTTGCGACAAAAGACTATCCGGGTGTTGGGCCAATTGTTCGGTATTGTTTTCACGACAAATACATAATTTTGCTGAATTATGGCAGAACAACCGGAACAAACAGTGAAGGCTCTGAAACAGAAGTGATCAATACAAGGGAACGAGTCTATTTTACTATTGACAAGACTTCCAATGAAGTAATAGGACCCCTATCTAAAACACAGCTTGATTCCTACAACTTTGTTAATAATAGTTTTGATTGGCTTCGAGTCAAACCATATCACCCGGGAAAAAACATTAAAGAAATTATTGGCATACTTGTAGCAAGCGCAGCAATAGCTGCTCTGTTTATTGCCATTTTATAAAGAATAGGATGCTGTATGCGTATAAAAGCTGAAAACAAATTTTTATATATTATTTTATTGTGCCCGTTTCTTCTTTCTTGCGACAGTGCGCATACAGCAAGGGTAAGGATAGAACCTAATAGTTTCATATCAGATGTCAGAATGTCGGTTGAAGCGACAGAGGAAAATATTGTGAATGTGTTTAAACATTTTGCGCTAGAGATTGGCTTGTCATGCCGCCCGATTCTTGAAGAACCTGCCAGCACTACATTATTCGAATGCGGTCCAGCATGGCACAGGCATATAAAGCTATACAAAGCAGATAATTATTATGTTGTAGAGTTATTTGAGATGCACCCTTCACCTCCAAATAAGTCAGAGTACTTTTGTAGAGTACAAGATCGGATGTTCGACTATTTTCAACACCAGTTTGGGAAAGATAACATAAAAATAGAAACTACTGATCCCTGTGGAAAGGAAATACATCAGCAATGAATATATTATCGCGTCACCTCCCGGGGGAATGACAGAAACAAGATTCCCAAGATGATGCCGACCGGGATGCCTTTCTCGCCTTGTACACCATTGCCCTCACTCCTCTTCCTTCGCATCTTTCTCAGCTGTCGAAGGGGTTGAATGTGGTGAGAATCTCTTCATACTCGATATATTGGGGCTCAGCAGGCAGTTCGGCAACGAGCGGCACCTTGCAGTCGCTGCATTCGGTGAACCCCGGCTGTATTCGGCGCCGCATTCAGGACAGAACATGATCAAAGGTCCTCGGGCCAAATGGGCAGCGGCTTCTCTTGAAATGGGTCCAATTCTCTACGTTTCATTCTCTTGCCTTATACCCCGGGCAGCCTTCGAAGCCTCTGCATCCCTGCTTTCTCAATTTACAATCTGTATTGACGCAGGGAGTGACATGCGCTCTCCTCGGCGGATTCTTCTCGATCTTCCTCGGCTCCTTTTTCTTTACCATCTCTTTTTTTCCCAGGCGATTGCTCGTGCATAGTGCTTGAAGAGCTTTTCTCTGTGTCTAAATTCTCTTGAATGGACGATTCGCCTCGATCCATTGTTCTCGATCCCAATGTCTGCATGGAGCATCTCATGATAGACGATATACTCAAGGAAATAGCGGGGAACGTTCCTGCTGTCGAGAATGGGGTTGATCCGTATCGTATTGCTGTGCGAGCTGTAACTCCCGAGGGTCCTCTTCCGGACAGCATATCGCGGGCTCCTGGTGCCCCAGGTGATGAGGGAGTTAATCCTGCCTTCGAAGTATTCGCGGTTGATCGCATCGAAAAATTCGATAAGGTCAAAGTATTTGCCCCTGGTTGAGGTCTTCATTCTTTTGGGAGGTTTTTTCTTGAGGCTGTAAGAATGGTTTCTGATATAGGTGCGCAGGGTAGGTGTCCTCGTCTTTTTTCCCCTGAGATATTCCGCGATCTCGTCGATCACCTGCATGGGTGCTGAGAGAAAAATCCGGTGAAGCCTCAGGGAGACCGATCTTCCTTTTGCCTGTGACGACATCATGACCGAGGAGTTTTCAGTGACAATGAGCAATACCGGTTTCTTGAGCTTCGCTTCAAAATAGGATCTTATCGAGTCCGGATCGCACGGGAAAGAGAGATGCAACTGTTCCATGCTCTCTATAATACCTGACAGCAGATGATTTGAGAATAGGAGGTGAGGATGATACGAATTCCAGCGATGAATTGATATAATGAGAAGCATATTTCCCGTCCGATCAAAAAATCTTGATGTCCTGAAGGAGTGAAGGGGAGGCATGCAGCCTGATATCTTTG
>JBLNHB010000184.1:0-5069 GCA_050268805.1 bacterium
ATACCCCTAATCTTTTCGACCCTCTTCCGTTTGAGATACTCATTGATAGCTATTTTTACGGCTGATGCCTTGCTCTTGGCATGTGTCTCTTTCTGAAGGGCATCGAGTATTTCTTTTTCAATCGTTACCGTAGCGCGCATCTTCAGCTCCTATCCTTTCCGTATTATGCACAATTATACCCCAAAATTCAGTGCGCGAGCAATACACCATAAGGTTTAGTTAAATTGTGAATAGAAAGGAAACGAGTACTACAGTTACGTGACCTTACTCTACCGCCTCGCCCTGTGTTGCCTGTTTCGGGCTTGCGGCAAAATAGAGATACCATTTGTACACCATATCAACGAGCACGATGATCGCGAGGACGGCCATGAGGCCGACGAGGAAGGCGTCGAACTTATAATTGAAAGCCTCGGAAAAAGAGGCGGCAGTGGCGGCCTTCTTGGCAAACATGAGGATTAACTCGTAAGAGGCGGTGAGGGTCGTGGTGAACATGAAGGCCATCGGGATGAGGGTGGTCCATGCGTATTTTGCCTTGCCTGCTTTGATGATGACCGTTGTCCCAACACCGAAGGCAATGGCAGCGAGGAGTTGGTTGGAGACGCCGAACATCGGCCAGATGGTCGATATGTTCCCGGAATAGATGAGATATGCCCAGGCTGAAACGACGATGAAACTCGTTGCGATAATGCCCGGAATCCACCGCTGCCTGCCGAGAGGCTCATACACGTGGCTTCCCAGTTCCTGGATAAGGAACCGCGCGACGCGGGTGCCGGTATCGACGGTGGTGAGAATGAAGAGCGCCTCGAACATGAGGGCGAAATTGTACCAATAGGGCATCAGGCCCTTCATGCCCGGGATGCTTGAGAAGATCGAGGCCATTCCGACCGCAAGCGACACGGCGCCGCCCGGTCTTCCGGCAACATCGGTCTGGACCATGGCGGAGAGTTCCTGTACCCTGCTCACCGGGAATCCCATTGCGGCGAGGGTCTCGAAGGGGAGTTTTGTGTTGATGGCGAAATAATCGCCCGGAATGAGGATGGTTGCCGCGACGAGCGCCATGACCGCGACAAACCCCTCAACGAGCATCGCGCCGAAACCGATCATGGGGATTTCCCGCTCGGACATGATCATCTTCGGTGTTGTTCCCGAGGAGACGAGGGAATGGAATCCCGATATCGCTCCGCAGGCGATGGTGATGAACATGAAGGGGAAGAGCGTTCCGGGGATGACCGGTCCGCCGCCTTCGATAAAACGCGTCACCGCGGGCATCTGGATAACGGGCGCCATGAAGATGACCCCGATCGCGAGGAGGAGCATGGTGCCGATCTTCATGTAGGTCGAGAGATAGTCACGCGGGCAGAGGAGTATCCAGACCGGAAGCACCGAGGCGATGAAGCCGTAGAGAGCGATCGAGAGGACGAGACTGTTCTTCGAGAGATTAAACAGCGGCTCCAGAAACGAACCCGGGACAGCATGACCCGCGACAACGGCCCCGATGAGGAGCACGACGCCGATCACACTCACCTCGCCGACTTTCCCGGGCCTGATGCGGTAGAGATAAATTCCCATGAAGAAGGCGATCGGAATGGTGACCGCGATCGTGAATGTTCCCCAGGGGCTCTTGGCGAGGGCGTTCACCACCGCAAGTCCGAGACCCGCCAGGGCGACTATTATAATGAATATAACTGCAAAAGAAGCTGCTATTCCTCCCACCGGCCCGATCTCCTCTTTCGCGATCTGAGCGAGGGAGCGGCCGTTTCTCCGTACCGAAGCAGCGAGGATCACCATGTCATGTACCGCTCCCCCGAGGGCGGCGCCGATGAGGATCCAGAGGAAGCCCGGGAGATAGCCGAACTGAGCGGCGAGCATGGGACCGATGAGCGGCCCTGCTCCGGCGATCGCGGCGAAGTGGTGACCGAAGAGGACCCAGCGGTTCGTGGGATGGTAGTCGATCCCGTCCTTTAGACGGTGCGCCGGGGTCTTATACGCCGCATCGAGGGAGAGAACCTTTGCCGCCAGGAACGACGCATAGAACCGGTAGGTAATCGCATAAAAGCACCCTGCGGCAGTGATGAGCCAGAGAGCATTGATCTTTTCACCGGGATTGACGATCCCGGCAACGACCGCGAGGGAACAAGCAGCGATAAGGGAAACAATAATCCAAATTGCCTTTTTCAACATGTTGAGTTCACTGTGGCTGGTTACTGGTGATTAGTGGTTGGTAAGAAACAAAGCACCATACACCAAACACCATCTCATTTTCCCACTCTTATCTTCCACACTGTCGTGTCGGGACGGTCCTCGAGCACTACATCATGTTTAAGGAGCCCATCCCTGATCGCATCCGCTGCGGCCCAGTCCTTCCGCTCCCGCGCCTCTTTCCGGAGAAGGATGTTCCTGTCGATGTCCGCCTCGGAGAGCGGTATACCTTTTGTCTTCATGAGGGAAATATACCATTCCTTCGGCATCCGGCTGAAGACATTCAGCACCTCAGCCGCAGTGCGGAGCGCCTGCACCGCTTCCCTGATCAGGGCCTGTGCCGTTTCTCCGGAAGGCTTGCTGTCGAGATAACGGTTGACCTCCCGGATGAGCTCGTAGAGATGACCGATGGCCAGGGCTGTATTGAAGTCATCATCCATCGCCTCTTCGAACTTCGGGAGAAAACCATTCACCGCTTCCCGGAGCCTTCCTTCCTCATCAGTGTGCTTCTCTTTTCCCGTCTGTTTTACCAAAAACTCGTCGGTCCTCATCATCGTGGTATAGAACCGGTCGATGAGCACTTCGGTCTCGGCGAGCGCCGCGTCCGAGAACTCGATGGGGCTCCGGTAGTGTGTGGAGAGAAGGAAGACCCTGAGCACTTCCGGCGGAAACTTCTGGAGGACTTCCCGGATGGTGAAAAAGTTCCCCAGGGACTTCGACATCTTTTCTTTGTCGATGGTAATGAAACCGTTATGCACCCAGTAACGCACAAACTCCCTGCCCGTGTATGCCTCGGACTGGGCGAGCTCGTTTTCGTGATGGGGAAAGATAAGGTCCGCCCCCCCTCCGTGGATGTCGAAGGTCTCGCCGAGATTTCTGATGGACATGGCGGTGCATTCGATGTGCCATCCCGGTCTCCCCTTACCCCAGGGGCTGTCCCATGCCGGCTCACCCTCCTTCGATTTTTTCCAGAGAGCAAAATCCATGGGATTCTTCTTCCGTTCATCCACATCGACTCGGGCGCCTGCAAGCATGTCCTTGGGGTCCCGCTTGGCGAGCTTGCCGTAACCGCTGAACCTGTTCACCTCGAAATACACGTCCCCGTCCACGGCATAGGCAAATTCCTTCTCGACCAGTTTACCGATGATCCCGATCATATCGTCGATGTACTCAGTCGCCTTCGGTTCCAGGTCCGCCCTCCCGACCCCGAGGGCGTCCATATCGACATAGTATTCGTCGGTATATTTTGCAGCGACCCCATCCCAGCGAATCCCCTCCTTGAGCGCCCGGTTGATGATCTTGTCGTCCACGTCTGTGAAGTTCCGGATGTATTTGAGCCTGAAGCCCTTGTACTGAAGGTATCTCCTGATGATGTCGAAGACGATCGCGCTCCTGGCATGGCCCACATGGCAGTAGTCATAGACCGTGACGCCGCAGGCATAGATGCCCACCTCTCCCTCACGGACGGGAATGAAGTCCTCTTTCTTGCCGGTCATCGTGTTGTAGATGCGCATCCTGCCTCCTCTTCCTTCCTGGCTTTCGATTTTCTGTTCCAGTTTCGCTATGTGCGCCTCAAGTTCATGGAAACGCTCCTCGACCGGGTCCGGCATATGAATATGGTCAAGGGTCTCGACGAGGCCCTCCTCATGGAGCCGGTAGATTTTCTTCTTGATGACCCTTCCGGGAACACCGACGACAATCGAATGATCGGGCACGGAGGAAAGAACAACGGCGTTGGCGCCTATCTTAACATAATCACCGATCCGTATCGCGCCGAGAATCTTCGCGCCGGTGCCGACGACGACATGGTTGCCGAGCGTGGGATGGCGCTTGCCCTTTTCCTTGCCGGTGCCCCCGAGGGTAACTCCTTGGTAAAGGAGACAGTCGGTGCCGATCTCCGCAGTCTCGCCGATCACCACACCCATGCCGTGGTCGATGAAGAAGCCGGCGCCGATCTTCGCACCCGGATGGATCTCGATGCCGGTGAAGAAACGCGCCAGGTGGGAAAGCATACGGGGAACAAGCGGGATCCTCCATTGCCACAGAAGGTGAATGAAGCGGTGAAAGACGATGGCGTGAAAACCGGGATAGCTGGTAACGACCTCGATTCCTCCCCGTACCGCGGGATCTTTTTCGAACACAGCCTGGTAGTCGCGTTTTATCTCTTGAAAAATTTTCATTTTGTGCTACTATTATACAAAAAGTTTGTTCCGGGAGCGTGCGGTGAAGAAAAAATTCTTGACAAAGAAATTTATCATGCTTTATGATTTATAGCTATCGGGAATATTTTATTCCCTTATCTTCAAATCCTGAAGGGGGGTACGAGATTGCATGCTCTAGGGTCCCACTTATTAGTCGAGATGAAGGATTGTAATCCCACCATCCTCATGAGTCTCCAGCAAGTAACAGACGCAATGGTTTCCGCAGCGAAAGAGGCAAAGGCAACTATTGTGGATGTCTCCTTCCATGAATTTAACCCGTTCGGAATCAGCGGCATGGTTGTCATCGCCGAGTCACATCTGTCCATTCACACATGGCCGGAGTACTCCTATGCTGCCGTGGACATCTTTACATGCGGGGATGTCATCAAACCGGAGATCGCTGCGCAGCATCTCATCGAACGGTTTGAGTGCAAAAATCCCTCGATTGTAGAAATGAAGCGCGGGGTGATCTCTCATACGAATGAGCGTTTGCCCCACAAGGTTTCGGAGGGTGAAGTCCAGATGGCGTAAACCGCATCTCTGACCTCGGCAGGGTTGTGCCCTAAAGGTTTCCCCACGTACGGAGTGTCCACAACTGAGCGGGTGAACTGTTCACTCATCGCTGGTAGCGAGGAAATTTAAGGTTACTTGTTTTCACCATAGAAGATA
>JBLNHB010000185.1:0-10923 GCA_050268805.1 bacterium
GTCCTCATCTACGGTTTGCCTGCTCTCTCTCTGGTCGTCGGCGCCGTTGTCGGGAGGGAATTGATTGCAGGGCTCATTCATGCGGCCGACAAGGATCTGGTGTCGGCGATATGCGGGTTCGGAGCACTCATCCTCGCTTTCGTGATCGTTAAGCTGATTAGCTCCCGAATGGAGAAGAGCACGGAGTATAAGCCGGTTATCGAAGAAATAGTGTACTCGTAATAATTCCATATGGATCGAAGGGGGTTCTATGAGCACTGATGGTGTATCTCGGGTCAGGAATGTCGCCGTCATAGCGCACGGCGGGGCGGGGAAGACGTCGCTTGTCGAAGCAATTCTTTTCAATACCGGCGCGGTCGACCGGATGGGGAGTGTGGAGAAGGGGGACACGGTCACGGACTTCGATCCCGAAGAGATCGAGCGGAAAATCAGCATTTCCTCGGCTGTCGCTCACTGCGAGTCGGACGGCTATTCGTTCAACATCATAGACACGCCCGGGTTCATCAACTTTATCGAGGACGCCCGCGGATGCCTGAGGGTATCGGACGGAGCGGTGGTCATTGTGAGCGCCATTTCGGGTGTCAAGGCGGAGACCGAGAAGATCTGGAAATACGCCTGCGAATTCGAAGTGCCCCGTATCATTTTTGTGAATAAGATGGATAAGGAGAACGCGAGTTTCGACATGGCGCTCGGTGAGGTAGAGAAGTCCTTTGAGAGCACACCGATCCCGATCAATATTCCCCTCAATGCCGGGCCTGACTTCAATGCCGTTGTCGATCTCATCGGGATGAAAGCCTATCAGTACCAGCACGGGAAAGCGAAAGAGGTCCCGATCCCCGGCGAGGCGAAGGCCGAAGCGGACGATTACCGGAAGCAGCTCATCGAGAAGATCGCCGAGGCCGATGACGCGCTCCTCGAAAAATACCTCGAGGGGGGCGAACTGACCGGCGACGAAATACTCCGGGGAGTGAAGGAAGGCTCCCTGACGCGCCGTTTCATTCCGGTCACCTGCGGTTCCGCCGTGAAGAATGTCGGCATCGATCTGCTCCTGAATGCACTGAAGGTCTGTCTGCCCTCTCCCGAGGAAATGGCGCGGATCGTGCCGATCAAAGGCAAAGACCCGAAGAACGGGAAGGAGGTCGTGAGAACTCCGTCCGAGAGAGAACCCCTCTCCGCCTATATCTTCAAGACAATCGCAGACCCCTTTGCAGGAAGGCTTACCTTCTTCAGGATTTACTCAGGCACTCTCAAAGCCGACTCCACGATTTTCAATGCAAAGAAGATGACGACTGAGCGAATAGGGCAGGTTTCCCATATCATGGGAAAGAAACAGGTCCCCGCGCAGCACATGGGGCCGGGCCAGATCGGCGTCATCGCCAAGCTGAAAGAGACAACGACCGGCGATACGCTCTGCGACGAGTCCAATCCAATTGTGTTCGAGAGCGTACAGTTTGCGGAGCCGATCATCTCGTATGCCATTGTTCCCAAGAGCAAGGGCGACGAGGAGAAGGTGAGCACCGGCATTCACCGCATCCTCGAGGAAGACCCCACCCTGAAATTCCACCGTGACGAAGAAACGAAGGAGATGATCATCTCGGGCATGGGACAGGTCCATATCGAGGTCGCCCTCGCAAAACTGAAGAGGAAATTCGGGGTTGAAGTGGTGATGCAGACGCCGAAGATCCCCTACAGGGAGACGATCAAAACCTCGGCCAAAGTGCAGGGGAGATATAAGAAACAATCCGGCGGCAGGGGCCAGTACGGCGACTGCTGGATCGAGATCGAGCCCCTCAAGAGGGGCGGTGGGTTCGAGTTTGTCGACAAGATCGTGGGCGGCGTCATTCCGCGACAGTATATCCCTGCGGTCGAGAAGGGAATCGTCGAGGCGATGAAGGAAGGCATCATTGCGGGATATCCCCTCGTCGACGTCAAGGTTACCCTTTTTGACGGCTCGTACCATTCTGTCGACTCTTCTGAAATGGCGTTCAAGATCGCCGGGTCCCTCGCGATCAAAAAGGCGGTGCAGGACTCCAGGCCCGTGCTTCTCGAGCCGATCATGAACGTCGAGATAACTGTTCCTGACGAGTACCTGGGAGCGATCATCGGAGATCTCAATTCAAAGAGGGGAAAGGTACAGGGTATGGAGCCTCAGGCAGGAGGCAAACAGAAAATAAGCTCCCAGGTCCCGATGTCGGAGATGCTTATCTATGCAAACCAGCTTCACAGCCTCACCTCGGGCACCGGACTCTACTCGATGGAATTCTCGCATTACGAAGAGGTCCCCTCCAACATTGCCGCTAAGATCATTGATGCGCGGCAGCAGGAGAAGCATGAAAAGGCTGAAAAATAGCATCGGGAGCGGCATTCTTTTCTTCTCGTTTTTGGGGATCGTCGCTGCCCAGCAGCCTGACGCGACTGTTCCCCAAAGCCAGGGGCAGACTCCCCAGGCGCCTGCCGGGCAGATGACCCCTGTACCGGACCGGCTTCTACAGCCCGCCCCATCTGTCCAGCCGGCGCAACCGGCTTTGCCGGGAGAATTGCCTTCACAAAGACCGGTATTCCCGCCTGCTCCTGCGCCGGGTGTACAGCCCCCAAGACCTTCCTCTCCAGTTATCCCTCAGAAGGGTCTCCCTGCTCAGACAGTTCCTCCTCCCGCACAGCCGGTCACTCCTGCACAAGGGCCTTCTCCAGGAACGACGCTCCAGACCCCCCGGGGCATGGAACAGTCGGGACCGTCGGTGCCGGCAGCTCCGCAGCAAGTTCCTTTCGATCAAACAGCCCCTGCGCCCGGTGAACCGCTCTCTGTGCCTCAACCCAAGGGCGTGGTACAGGTTGAATTCGAGAACGAGAGAGTCAATGTTCTTGCCGAAAACAACACCTTCGGTGAAGTGATGAACGCCATGGCACAAAAGGCGCGCTTCACGATTAAACTGCCGCATGATCTGAGCTCCCGGAGAATCAGCATAAGCCTCTATGACGTTCCTCTTGAACGGGCGATCATCCGTCTTTTTTCCTTGGTGCAGGAAAAGAATTACCAGGTGAAGTACGGGCTGAAGGGGGAGGTTGAACGCATTGAAGTCGTTACCTCAAAAAAGGCGAAACAGCCGGGAGAGAGGGGCCAGCCGTCTATCCCGGGAAGCGGGAGAGGATTTGAGACACCGCAGAGGCGCTATTCACCGCGAATGATGCTGCCCCAGAATGTCCCTCAGCCCCAGCAGCCTAGCTATGTCCCCCCCCAGATTCCTCCCGTGGTCCAACCGGAGGAACCGGCCGGCGATGGGGAGAATGAAGACATGCAGTAACAGCAATTCATTGTTTTTCTGCTTTGTGAGGCCTGTTTGGCCTTTTTGGGTATGATCTCTCTCCTTGACATTTATCTGGTTCTCCACTAAAATGCAACTGAAAAATGATCGCGATCATCTTTCCCGGGGGCCATCAGAAGCCCTGGATATGCGTTCATTCACGAACCGGCAAATCAAGAGACGGGGGTAAGAAATCACCTATGAAAAAGATCGTTGTCGTGTCGATGCTTTTCCTTTCGGTTTCACTCTGCCTGGCTGAGGAGCAGCGGTACAGCGTTCCTCTGCTGGACTCTCCCGGGTACGGTCCTGTTGGTGCTCCGGTCACGATCGTCGAGTTCATCGACTACCAGTGACCGCACTGCGTGGGGGCCGGTCCGGTCATCGATAAGCTTCTCACTGATTACAAAGGAAAGATCCGTCTCGTCGTAAAAATGTATCCGTACAAATACCGTGACTTTGCCCGCGTCGCGGCAGAGGCTGCGCTCGCTGCCCATGAGCAGGGGAAATTCTGGGAAATGCACCAGCTTCTCCTGAAGAAATCACCCCAGATCGACAAGGACAATCTTGTCAAGTATGCACGGGAACTCGGACTCGACATGAACAAATTCAATGCTGCTCTCGATACCATGAAGCACGGAGCCATCATCGACCGCGATGTAAAGCTCGCCATGGACATGGACCTCTATAGCACACCAACACTCTTCATTAACGGAAGGAAAGTGGTCGGCAACAGACCCTATGCATATCTCAAGAAGATTGTGGACGAGGAGTTGAAATATGCGAAGAAATAGATCATTCATTGTTTCCCTTGCCTGCTGCGCCTTTGTTGTTCTTCCCCTGGCGGTGTCCGCCGGACATCTGGAGCCTTTCAAGTCCGTGCCTGTGCTGGAGAACAATCCCCAGACCCCTGAGAAGGTCGAGCTCGGGAAAAAGCTCTTTTTCGACCGCCGGCTCTCGGGCGACGGAACGATGAGCTGCGCGAGCTGCCATGTCCCTGAACAGGGGTTCAGCGACGGACTCGATATTTCGCTCAGTTATCCCACGACGCGGAACTGGCGGAACTCGCCGACCCTGATCAACGTGGCTTTCAGTAAATACCTCTTCTGGGACGGGAGGGCACGAACGCTGGAGGACCAGGCGCTCTTTCCCATGATGTCCGCCTTTGAGATGAACCAGAACCTCGACTTCCTTGAAGAAGAGATCAGGGTCGTCCCGCAATATGCCGAGGCGTTCAAGAACGTTTTTGGCGGCGATGTGACCCGGGAGAGGATCGCCATGGCCATCGCTGCCTTTGAGCGGACGCTCATATCGGTGAATGCGCCGCTTGACCGGTACCTGAAGGGGGACCGGAATGCCCTCTCTGCCGAGGAGGTCAAAGGAATGAACATCTTCACCGGCAAGGGCAAATGCGTGGAATGCCACGACGGTGTCAATCTCTCGGACGACAAGTTCTATGCCCTCCACGTACCGGAAAATCCCGAGTATCAGAAGGACCCGAGGATTACGGCGACCCGGAGGTTTGTTGCAAAAGTGTATCATTTTGACGATTACAGGAACCTCAATGAAGACCCCGGCAGGTATCTCATCACGAAGGACGGGAAAGACTGGAAGGCGTTCAAGACCCCGACGCTCAGGGACATATCAAAGACCGGTCCCTACATGCACAACGGCATCTATGATACCCTCGATGAGGTCATCGAGTTCTTTGACCGGGGCGGAGGCGCGGGGAACACGGTACTGAAACCCCTCAAGCTCACCGGGGAGGAGAAACAGGCGCTCAAGACATTCCTCACCGAAGCACTGGCCGGTGAGCAAATCAGGATATCCTTTCCGGAGATACCATGATCCCGGAAAGGCCATTCATGCCCGGAGCGTGAGGAGCCTCTCCTCATTCTGGAGAAAGAACAATGCCGAAAGTACTCGTCGTTGATGATGAGCCGTTCATCCTCCTGATGATCGAGGACAAGCTCACCAGTGCGGGGTATGATGTCATTACCTCGCGCAGCGGCCGGGGGATCATCGATATCATGCGGAAGGAACGTCCCGATCTCGTCATCCTCGACTGGATGATGCCGGAAATAAGCGGGATCGATCTCTGCCTCCGGATCAAGGGAGACGATGACCTCTCGAAGACCCCGGTCTTCATGCTGACCGCGAGAGGACGGGAGGACGATGAGAAGTTCGGGATGAAGTGCGGTGTCGAGCAGTACATCACGAAGCCCTTCAGCCCCAAGCTCCTCCTCTCGATGCTCGAGGAGACGATCGGAGGAAAGAAGCATGAGCACGAATGAAGAGTTTGCGCGTGATGACCTGGTCCGGACAGTCAGAGAACTCAGCGATTCATACGAGGAACTCTCCCTCCTCTACCGTCTTTCAGAAACGCTCGCGGGTCTCGATGTCGACGCAATCTGCTCGAAGATCCTTGATGAAGCGATCCAGTCCTTTGACCTCGAAATTGCCGCTGTAATGCTCTATGATGAGATCACCGATGAACTCTTCACGCAGGAGAGCAGGGGGGCCTGGGACCACTCAACGAAGTTCCCAAAGAACAACGCCGCCTGGTGGCAGGCGGTTTTCAAGGGGAGGCCGATCGCGCTCACCAGGGCCCAGGCTTCGGAGATGCCGCTGCATCTGAAGAGCGTTCAGTCTATGCTTTTCTGCCCCATGATCGGGAAGAAGAAGATCATCGGCCTCCTCATAGCAGCAGACACGAGGGCTGGCAAGGAATTCTACTCGAACGACATAAAGCTGCTGAGCGCGATAACCCGCCAGGCCGCCCTCTTCATCGAGAATGCATTCCTGACGAAGGAGGTGGAGAACTTCCTGCTCGGGACGATCAGGTCCTTTGTTAAGGCTCTGGAAGCAACATCTCTCTGGACCGCGGGCCATACCGAGCGGGTGACCGAGTATTCCCTCGCGATCGGCAGGGAGATGGGACTGGACGCGCCCACGCTCCAGCGGCTGAAGATATGCGGCCTGCTCCACGATATCGGGAAGATCGCGACCCCGAGAGAGATTCTCAACAAGGAAAAAATTCTGAGCGAAGAAGAGTGGGACGAGATCAGGCGGCATCCCGAGATCGGCGCCTCGATTCTCGAAGGACTCGAAAAATTCAGCTATGTCGCCGAGTGCATCAAGTACCATCACGAGTTTTATAATGGAGAGAACAGCAAGTACGGCGTCCGGGGGGATGATATTCCCCTGCTGTCACGGATCCTGGCAGTTGCCGACTCCTTCGATGCCATGACATCGGACCGGCCGTACAAGAGGAAAATGAATCTTGCCGACGCAGTGCGGGAGCTTGAGACCAAGGGTGGGACCCAGTTTGACCCCGATGTGGTCAGGGCTTTCACGCGCCTCATCGCCAGGGGGGAATGGCCGTTCCGCGCCCTGTAACCTATCCCACGTCGTTCAGCCTTCGCACCCGGAAATCGGCCCCGATCCTCTCGGCGATCTTCTTCGTTTTCCCGATGTCGACGCCCTTAACAGCGACAACCGTGAGCGTTACACGCGGAACATGTTTCTTCGCCTCCTGGGCAAAATCAATGACCGCAGGGAAGGCATGCTGATAGGTGGGCCTGCAGAGGCTGTTGTATATGTCCTCATTCTGGGCATCGATGCTGATCGAGATCTCGTCGACGATCCCCTGGAGTTCGGGGAGAACATTCCTGCCGGCGATGAGATTTCCATGACCGTTCGTATTGATCCTCACGCTCCCGCCGTGTTCCTTTACCCATGAGGCGACCTGCTTGACCGTATCGAGGCGGAGCATCGGCTCACCGTACCCGCAGAAGACGATCTCCCTGTACTTCTTCGGGTCTCCGATGGCATGGATGAGTTCCTCTTCGGACGGCTCATGGGACAGTCGCAAATTATGGCCTTTGACAAAATCCTGCTTCAGCCTCACACAGAAAGAGCAGACATTCGTGCAGCGGTTGGTGATATTGAGATAGAGGGAATCCCTGATGCGGTACACGATCTCGCCGACGGTTTTGGTCTGGCCGATCCTGAAGAGCCGCTTTGCATTGAGAGTCGTTATCCGCGCCACATCCTCAAGCGTGATTCCCCGTATCCCTGCGATCGCTCCGGCTGTTTGAATAACATAGCTTGGCTCGTTCCTCTTCCCACGGTGCGGCTCAGGAGCAAGGTGAGGCGCATCGGTCTCGATGAGGAGATAGTCATCAGGGATTCTTCTGGCGATCTCTCTCAGGCGGTCGGCGTTCTTAAAGGTCACCGGCCCGGCAAAGGAGATGGACAGCCCCATCATCATGGCGCGCTCGGCCATCTCCTGGTCTCCCGAAAAGCAGTGGAGAACTCCCCGCGAGATGTTGCTCTCGCTGAGAATGTCGAGCGTATCTTCCTTGGCCTCACGGGAATGGATGATTGCCGGGAGGTCGAGCTCTTTGGCCAAAGCGAGATGCTTTCTGAAGACATCTCTCTGCATATCTCTGGGAGAATGGTCATAATGGTAATCGAGTCCTGTCTCGCCAAGAGCAACCACTCCGGCATGTTGTGCCCATGCCCTGATTTTCCCTTCCATCGTCTGATCAAAGAGGCGGGCATCATGGGGATGGATTCCGACCGATGCATAGACCGACGGATGCTGTTCAACGATCCTGAGCGCCTGTTCATTGCTCCCGGGGTCCGAGGCGATGGTTATCATGGCCTCGATGCCTTCCTGCTCGGCGCGACTGATCACCTCATCGCGGTCGGCGGCGAACTGGTCCATCTCGAGATGGCAGTGGGTGTCTATGAATGATGGACGTGGCATGGGTATAACGGCCTGTGGTTCTATGCGCCGTATTTCTGGAGCCTGCGCGCATTGGCAAGCGCTAACGGAAGGATATGGTACGCAGGGAAGATACCGAGTTCGCCTTTTGTGCACTCGCGCTCGGTGAAGCGTCCGCTGAGGTTCCCGAGCACATAGGGAGATTTGATCAGCACCGGCACCGGGTGCCAGCTGTGGCCCTTCATAAGCGATGGGGTCGAGTGGTCGCCGGTTATGATGAGAACATCAGGCTTCAATCCGAGGATCTCCGGGAGATAGTGATCAAACTCCTCGATCTTTTTCGTCTTAGCGGTGAAATTCCCGTCCTCGCCATAGGAATCGACCTTCTTCACATGTACAAAAAAGAAGTCGTAAGTATCGAGGCTCTTTTTCAGGAAATCGATCTCTTCCCTGATGTCGCCTTCTACGACCGGGGTATCCATGCCGACGAGACGGGCAAGTCCGCGGTACATGGGATAGGTCGCGATGGCGAGTGATTTGAGTCCAAAGGATTCCTCGAAGGCCGGTATCTTGGGCAGTTCGGAGAATCCCCTGAGGAGAATATAGTTGGCGCGTTCCTGTCCTTTCAGTACTTCCGCGGCACGGGCAATCAACTTCTCCGCGACCTTTGCAATCTTTTCCGCGTGTTTGTTCGCAGGGTGGAGCAGAAGGGGAGGTTTGCCGGTTTGCTGGGGATCCGTGTCATTGATCGCCGCGGAATCCTTTTCAAGAGACCGGGGGAATCTGAACAAAACGGCGAACCGGTGTTCCATGCCCGGAGAAAAGATGAGTTCGGCATCACCGACGCGTTGTATTTCCTTCTGCAGTCTTTCGGTGAGTTTCCTTCTTTCAACGGTCGGAATTCTTCCGGCACGCCTGTACGTGATGACGCCCTCCGATATGGTGGCGTAGTTGCAGCGGAGCGCGATATCGGTATTCCTCACCTCGATGCCGAGGCCGAGCGCCTCGAGCACTCCCCTGCCGATCCGCCATTCAAGAGGGTCATAGCCGAATATGCCGAGATGGCCCGGACCGCTTCCGGGGGTGATCCCATAGGACACAGGAATGTGGAGTCCGCAGGCTGATTCAGAGGCGAGCCTGTCGAGGTTCGGCGTCTTCGCGGCCTCGAGCTCGGTCTTTCCGTTAACGGGAAGGCCGCCCAATCCGTCGAGCACGATCATGAAGATCTTGGTGGTGTTTTTCTGGAGAAGCGGTTGTATCAGTCTTTGCATCGTCTAATCCGGTTCATCATAAAAAATTGTTCGGCCACACCCGCTCATATCAATGTAATTTGTGGAAGTAAATTTCTTATACCAGTTAGGCCCGGAGTTTGTCAATGAATATTCGCGGAGAACTTTCTTGCAAAGATGGAGAGCTATCATATATAGTGTGTTCTATATGGCAGGAGAAAGGAGTTCCGCATGAGAGTGTCTGTTTTCATCGGTATTGCTCTTGTGGCCCTTGCAGGATGTTCACATAACCTGCACGGCGATTTCAGCACGTACCTATATCAGCATCCGGGTACGCTGGAAAAGATTGATGCGAAGACTGGATATACCATCGAACGGGGAACGCAGGAATACGTGTATGAGTACAATACTGCTTCGACTGCAACAGCCGTGAGATGGGTGGTCAATGTCGGCGACATGCTCAAGGATTACCTGAACGGATATGTCAGGGATTCTTTCCAGTCCTTTGAATATGATCCCGACAGATTGAAATATCCGCTCAATATCGAGTTCAATGTTCTCAGTTACAAGATTGAATCATTCAGGGCGATGGTGGATATGCGGATCGTCGTGCATGAAAGGGATGTTCTTGTACTCGATAAAAAATATTCCGCCCAGGGCCAGACCCAACCCGGCAAAATGGTCTTCGGCACTGTTTTCTCGCAGAGGCTTGCAGTCCACCAGTCAACACAGTATGCCTTTGACGCGATCATGAAGAGTTTTCTTTCGGACGTGAAAGGCTTTGTGTCTGCAATGCCACAGTGATGTGGCGAAAATGATTCGTTCTGCCTGAAGATCAATTAATGGTCGTCATTCCGGGCATCCGGATGATGTCAAAGGCCTGGACGTCTCCTCGCCACAGTACCTCACGTTGAATGCGATCCGCAATTGCAGTCACACTTTTACAGCATTTAGTTTCTTGAGGAAGATAAATGCATAGTCCTCCCACTTCTCTGAGAGCAATTTCAGAAGAATTCTTGAGAGGAAATTGCACTCCCCGGAAACGCTTTTCAGAATCGACGATCGATTTTAACAATGTGTGAAGAAAGTGTTAGTAAGTCGATGAAGAAATTTTATAGAACCATAGCTGGTATGGGTTTCTCCGGTCGTGCTCATTTTTTGTGCAATAGAATAATCTTGAAAGAACAAGTCGTTAGATTAATTCTACAGGCTTTGCAAGAGATCATCGGAAAGCCACTGTACCAAGCCTTGTAAAACGGGCATCGGGAAGGGACGGATCTCATCTTTCACTCTGTGGGACATGGTTCGAAGCATGATGCTCTTTTTTAATAAATGATAAAAATGATTACGTCTACATACCACTAATGTTACAAAACCTGCAAATGTATTTTGTCCAGAGATTACCCCTGCCGGATTCATAGTTCTGAAAGATCCTGAATCTTGGTTGCGGTCCGAGGCAATGAAAGCGTCAACATGTTTCTCTGCTCTCTCAGATCGTGATAAGATAAGAATAATGATCTATGCGACTGCCGGGGTGACAAGATGGAATGGAACGAGAGTTTATCAGTCGGTTTTAAGAAGATAGATGAAGAGCATCGAGAACTTTTCAAAACCATACGGGAACTCGTTGATGCGATCAATCAGCACACCTGTAAATACAAAA
>JBLNHB010000186.1:0-3277 GCA_050268805.1 bacterium
CTCGAGCAGATTCTCAAGGAGTCTCCGGAGCATATCGATTCCCTCCTGAAGATGGGGAGCATCAAGTCTCACGCACGGGAGTATTCGGCCGCGTTCAATTACTACAAGCGGGCTTATTCCATCGACCCGTCGAGGCCCGAAACGCTCTTCGCCCTTGCCGATGTCAAGGAAGCGAGCGGCGCGTACCCGGATGCCCTTGTCTATGTAGACGAGATCCTCGAAATGTATGAGGACAATGTGCGGGCATTGTACCGGAAACGGGAGCTGCTCGAGAAAATGGAGAAGTGGGACGACATTGTCTATCTCCAGAGGAAGATCATCAAGATGAAGAAGTCCGACAAAGGGAGAGCGCGGGAGCAGGAAAAGCTTCTCGGATACAAGTATGAGCAGGGCAGGTACAGCCTTGAAAACGGAGAATTTGAAAAAGCGCAGAAAACGTTCCAGACGGTCCTGAGGCTCGACAAGAAATTCATTCCTGCCCACCTCGGGCTTGCGGAGGTGATGCTGCGGGAGGGAAATGCCGATGATGCCGTCAACTATCTTGAAAATGGCTATCTCCAGACACGGTCACTCATTGTTCTCGCGCGGATCGAGGACATGCTCATCAATCTCGATGAGCCGGGAAGGCTCATCAGCATTTACCGGACGGCGCTGCTCAAGGAGCCTGACAGCGTGCCGCTCAAGCTCATGCTCGGCAAGCTCTACCATCGCCTCGAAATGCTCGATGATGCACTCGAAGTTCTCCAGTCCATCGATTACTCCGGGACAGGTTCCCCTGAGATCGCAAAGATCCTGGGCAATATCTACCTGAAGAGGCATGAGCCCCAGAAGGCAGCGCAGCAGTTCAAGAAAGCGATTGATATGAGGAGGGCGTTCCGGGTTCCCTACTGCTGTGCGATTTGCGGGTTCTTTGCGGTCGACTGGGCAGGGAGATGTCCGTCATGCAAGAACTGGAATACCTACCAGTTCGACATCTCCGACAGCTGCCGGATAGCCCTCGTCTAGCTTGATCCCCAGTCGTATCTCCTGCGCGTTCTGTGGCGGATGTATTTCTCGGCGGAGAGTGCTGCGATGCAGCCGTCCGCCGCTGCAATAATGACCTGCCGGATCTCCTTGCACGTAACATCACCGGCGCCAAAGACGCCGGGCAGGGAGGCCTCCATCATCTTGTCGGTGATGATGCACTCCTGGTCGCTGATGTCGACCGCGTAATTCAAGAAATCAACAACGGGGCGGGTGCCGTGGAGGTAGACGAAAACCCCGTCCATGGCCATGTCCTTTTCTTCCTTGGTATCGACGTTGTGGATGCGGATCTTTTTAACGACCTCCGAGCCGTGGATCTCCTTCACCGAATGGCTCGGAATAACAACCAGATTCTTCTCCTTGAGCGCAGGGTGGTCCTTGTGTTTCACTTCCTTGCCCGGGGCAATGAGATAGACCGTTTGGGCAAATCGGGTGAGGACCCCGGCCTCTTTTACCGCCTCCTCTGATTCGCCGATGACGCAGACCGTTTTGTCCCGGTAGAACGAGGCATCGCAAACTGCGCAGTAACTGACGCCCCTTCCGAGGAACTCCTTCTCGCCGACGATGGTCGGCTTCCTCCCCATGGATCCTGTTGCGATGATGACGGCCTTGCCAGCATAGGTCTTGTCCAGGGTGTAGATCTCCTTGATCTCGCCATCGAGCTTGACGCCGACAACCTGTGTCTCGATATATTCTGCGCCGAAACCTATTGCTTGGTCCCGGAAAATGTCGAGGAGCTCCTTTCCCGAGACTGGGGTTGTCAGGCCGGGATAGTTCTCGATTTTGCTCGCGTAGGCAAGCGCCCCGGCAGTAGCCGATTTATCGAGGACAACAGTTTTCAGGTCATATCTCGCCGTATACTGGGCAGCGGCGAGACCGGCCGGACCTCCTCCGATAACAATGATATCGTATGTCTGATCTTCTGTCATAATGCCTCCCAACGAGATGCAGGGTATAAAAATTGGATACATTCTATCATAATGCTTTTGTCAAAATCCCCTTCGGGCAGGGGAGTGATGGACAGCAAGGCTTGTTAAATTCAAATTGCTTCGTGTAGCCTTAACCATGATCAGATCTCTGGTCAGAAAGAATATCAGGAATCTGAGGCCCTATCAGGCAGAGGAGATCGCGTGCCGGGTGAAACTCGATGCAAACGAGAGCCCCTATGACTTTCCCGACGCTTTGAGCGCAGTGAAGCCGCTCAGGACAAACCGCTATCCTGACCCCGAAGCAAAGGCAGTGCGGAGCGTCCTGGCAAAGATGTGGGGCGTACGGAGCGAAAATATCCTTCACGGGAACGGATCTGATGAACTCATTTTTTATCTCATCTCGGTTTTTGGCGGGCCGGTACTGTTCCCTGTCCCCACCTTCAGCATGTACGGGATTATCGGGACCATTCTGAATGAGAGGACAATCGGCGTGCCCCTCGATGAAACATTCCAACTCGATGAGGCTGCCCTGATCAGGAGCATCAGGCATGAGAGGCCCCGGATCATTTTTTTGAGCTCGCCGAACAATCCAACCGGCAACAGCTTTGCTCCGAACGTGATGCTCAAAATTCTACAGTCGAGCAAAGGCATCGTGGTCATCGACGAGGCCTATCAGCCCTTTTCCTCCCGGAAGAGCTTTGTCCCGTATCTCACATCCTATTCTCACCTGGTTATCATGAAAACACTGAGCAAGATAGGGCTCGCTGCCCTGAGGACAGGATTCATTATCGCGGGCAAGGAGATTATCCGTGAGGTAAACAAGGTGAGGCTTCCCTTTAACGTGAATTCCCTTTCACAGACAGTTGCCCTGCGTGCTCTGAGAAACTCCGAGAGACTCCGGCATTCGGTCAGCGCCGTTGTCCGGGAGCGGGAAAAGCTCTTTTCCCGGTTGCAGGGGCTGGAGGGGGTGCAGCCTTTTCCTTCTGATGCGAATTTCATTCTTTTCCGAGTGAAGCGAGCGGGCAGGGTCTATGAACTGCTTCTGGAGCGGGGCGTACTCGTGAGGAACCTGTCCCGGACGGTTCGGGATTGCCTCAGGGTTACCATTGGTCTGCCCGAAGAGAATGCCTTCTTCTTCAATACGCTGAAGAAAGTCATCCGGGGCTAGCCGAGTCTTCTTTGCAGCCTTTTTTCTCCCCCCTCTTCCTTTCGATGGATATACCGATTAGAATGTAGCGCCCACCCCGATTGATATGCCGATGGGAAATCTGCTGCCTCGTTCAACGATGTGGAGTTCAACGCTCTCGATGAGCGGGTAGGTGTAT
>JBLNHB010000187.1:0-6156 GCA_050268805.1 bacterium
AGGAGCTTGCCCATGCACCGCCACAGATTCCGGCATGGATCACGAAAACATGCGGCTTCCGGTCTCGAGCGGGTCATCCTCGTGGGAAACCCGAATGTGGGCAAGAGCGTCATCTTCGGGCTCCTGACCGGCAAGTATGTGACCGTCTCCAACTACCCCGGCACGACTGTTGAGCTGTCACAGGGCAATATATCCCTTGGAGAACGGAAGTTCGCGGTCATCGACACGCCGGGGGTCAATAATCTCATTCCCATGAGCGAGGATGAAAAGGTGACCCGGGACATTCTCCTTGCAGAGCGGCCTTCCGCGGTCATCCAGGTGGGGGATTCGAAAAATCTCAGGCGGACCCTCCTCATAACCATCCAGCTCGCCGAGATGGGACTGCCGCTCATCCTCGCACTGAACATGGAGGACGAAGCGAGAGACAGGGGAATCGTGATCAATGCGGGAGAGCTGAAGAACATCCTGAATATTGAGATTGTCGGGACCATAGCCCCTCAGCGGAAAGGAATCAGAGAATTGCGGGAAGCCATCTCGAGCCCCCGCCTCCCCTCTCTCACCGTGGAGTATCCTGAAAAGCTGAAGACGTTCATCGAGCAGATCTCCGCGCTCCTTCCTCCGGCGGCAATCGCGGGCCGTGCAATCGCGGCCATGATCCTTGCCGGTGACGAGAGCCTGAAGGAATGGCTCAAGAAGAATCTCCCCGAGGACAGGATCGAACGGATTGAGAACCTTCGCGACGCCTGCCAGGCGGACTTCACAAGACCGCTCAGTACCATCATTAATGAGGCGAGACTCAGGACCGCTGAAGTAATCGCCCGGAAGGTTACAACGAATATGGAATCCAGCGGCGGACGGTTCCTGCATTTCCTCGGGAAGGTGAGCATGCACCCCCTCTATGGCCTGCCTGTTCTCCTCCTGACCCTCTTCTTCTTTTATGCATTCGTGGGTGTTTTCGGCGCCGGTACCCTCGTCGATTTCTTTGAGGGGACCATCTTCGCACGCTATCTCAATCCCCTGTTCGCCAGGCTGGTGACCCTGTTCATTCCCATCAGCCTTGTCAGGGAAATGCTCGTCGGAGAATACGGTCTCATTACAGTTGCCCTGACCTACGCCATCGCCATTGTCCTGCCGATCACCGCTACCTTTTTCATTGCCTTTTCCATCCTTGAGGACAGCGGCTATCTCCCCCGCCTCGCAATCATGAGCAACAGGATTTTCACCATGATCGGACTGAACGGCAAAGCGATCCTGCCCATGGTGCTCGGTCTCGGCTGCGGTACCATGGCGGTACTCACCTCGCGGATCCTCGAAACCAGAAGAGACAGGATCATCACGACGTTCCTCCTCGCCCTCGCAATCCCGTGCTCCGCCCAGCTTGGGGTGATCCTCGGCATGCTCGGCTCTCTCTCATACAAGGCCACCATCATCTGGATAGGAAGTGTGATCGGCGTTATGCTGCTTGCCGGATACCTCGCCTCAAAAGTCATCAAAGGCGAAAAGACCGAGTTCTTCCTCGAGATCCCCCCGATCAGAAGGCCGAACATCTCCAACATCCTTGTTAAAACCGTCGGCCGCATCGAGTGGTACCTCAAGGAAGCGGTCCCCCTCTTCATGCTCGGCACCTTTCTCCTCTTTGTCATGCACAAGCTCAACATTATTGGGTTCATTGAGCGAGTCGCCTCTCCTGTTGTCGTTGATTTTGTCGGTTTGCCGGCCAAGACCACCGGGTTTTTCATCCTCGGGTTTCTCCGGAGAGATTACGGCGCTGTGGGCCTCTTCGACATGGCGCAGAATGGGGAGCTTACCCATATTCAATCTCTCGTCAGCCTGGTAACGATCACCCTCTTTGTTCCCTGCCTCGCCAATTTCTTCATGATCATCAAGGAACGGGGCGTCCGGACGGCCCTCGCGATCACAGGATTTGTTTTTCCTTTTGCATTCCTGGTTGGCGGGGTCCTCAATCTCATCCTGGTGAAAAGCGGAATCACCCTCTGAAATCATCATGGAAGAGGAACTCTTCAGAAATTTCCTCAAGGCAAAGGGGCTGAAATTCACCCGGGAGCGGAGCGCCATCGTTCGGGAACTGGCAGCCGTCACATCGCATTTTGATATCGAGGGGCTCCACCGTGTTCTCAAGAAAAAGAAACACAAGGTTTCGCGCGCCTCTCTCTACCGGACGATCCCGCTCCTCGTCGAATGCGGCCTCCTGGAAGAAATCAAGACCATCGATACCCATACCTTTTATGAACACGCCTATGGCAGGGAGCACCATGACCACCTCATCTGCATCGGGTGCGGGAGAATCATCGAATTTTATTCCGAAAAGTTGGAGCGCCTCCAGAATGAGATCTGCTCTCATGAGGACTTCAAAGGCATCAGACATCTCCTCGAGATTCAGGGCTATTGCAAAAAGTGTGTATGATTGTGTATATCAACTGTGAATTGAGGGGCTGCAGCCTAGGATGAAGGGGAAATGGGCACCAGAGGAATTACCCTGATAGAGTTATTGGTGGCAATTGCCGTTCTTTCGATTCTTGTCCTTACGCTCGGGTTCAGTTTCCAGGGATGGATTGGGAAATATGATACTGAGCGCACCATCAAAGAACTGTACAGTGACCTTATGACCGCACGGGCCAGGGCGATGCAGAAGAACAGAATGCACTATGTCCTCTTCCCGGACACCTCATCATTTTCCCTCTATGAAGATACCAGCGACGGGGCGAACAAAGTGAATGATGGTGACGGGCGTCTGCAGACGGGGACCGGGCCCGGCGCTGATTCGGAACTGCCCACATTTCCCAAATCATTGCACGACCCTTTCGCCTTAACGTGGAACCTGGCTTTTGGCGGGGACAGGATAACGTTTGACCAAAGAGGACAACTGTACCCAAACGGCACACTCTGCATGTTTACGGATTTTGATGAAGATGAAATGTCAGACTATGATCCGGATTATGACTGTATCGTCCTGTCGCAGACAAGAATAACGTTGGGAAAATTAAGAAAGCAGAATACCGGAGGGGGACACTGCAATGCTGATAATTGTGAAAAACTATAACTGAGCTTCTGTCGGCTTGCGCATCCTTATTCCCCGGGGTCTTATTGATTGTATCGAAATCACGCATGCTCTCTCTCCCTTCCCGTCAGAAACCATCACCCGCGCTCATCCCTGTTCGGTAACATTCTCCATAAATTATGAAGGCCGGTTCATGATCTTATCCTCCCCTGTTTTTGATACACAATGTTTTCAATATGTTAGCGCCATGGCATGTCTATTGCTTCTTTTCTCTCAGCCACAGGCATATGCCTGGCTATATTTACCTGAAAACGTATGTGAGGTGAACACATGAAAAGGGACTACATAAAACCATTTTCCTTCCCGGGAATACTTATATTTCTTTTTTTATTCGTCATTGCTGAACCCGGTCATGCGGCACAGATGACCGATTACTGCCAGAAACCTCCCTTTGTGACCAAGACATTGAAGCCAAACCTTCTCCTGATGCTCGACAATTCCGCGAGTATGTACGACACAACCTATATTGATGAAACAACAACACCCAAGCCGTACTGCTATGACAACTCCTACAGCAGCACAAAAGCCTACATGGGCTATTTCAATCGAAAAGTCTGTTCTTCATCAACGAACATTGCCTGTACCACCGATGCTGAATGTCCCTGGCCTGAGTCATGCGTCACCGCATTCTACCAGCAGGTCGGTGATCTCTTGAACCTGACTACCTCATTTCCCGCGAGCTGTACCAAATGGGTATCGAATACTCTCTGCGTTGCCCTTAGCAGCCCGACCTTCACCCCGGGAGTGCCTCGAAAAGTGACACAGTTTGTGGCAAGCGGCAATTTCCTCAACTGGCTCACCGCCTCAAAAATGGACATTGAAAAACTAATCCTTACCGGAGGAAAATTTGTCGATAAGGTCTGCTCGATTACAAAAACGACGTCCTGCACAACGGACTCTGAATGCCCGTCCGGCGAGCTCTGCACGGCCGTGGCGAACAGCTTCCTCAAGGCCGAGACACGGGGCTGCGCAGGAAGGCGTTTCGTGAAAGAGCCGCCCGGCAACTGCCCAAGCGCGACTCCCTGCGCCAGTGATGTCACGTTTGCGGTGAGAGGCCCGAGCACAAATATCAACAAACCCTCCGAAGGGGGGCAGACATATATCGAAATATTTGACGGTAATTACAATCAGGAACCCTGTCAGCTCGTACTCACGGACCTCGAGCTGGACAAACACGGTGACGTCAAGAGTGACCTCGAGGAATGCTTTGCCTATCCGCCGAATTCAGATCTCGGGACAAAACTGGGACCGATCTTCAACCAGAGCGTGCAGGCATGCATGGCATTAAACGACGGGGTCGACATCAGCGGTGATGATGTCAATTCGGTCAAAAACAAGTGCTCCGACATCTATAACGACCTCTCCTGTTCTTTAAACAACACGATAGGATGCACGACTGATGCCGATTGCGTAATCGGCATCAATAATTACGGCACCTGCGGATTGAATTCAATTCCGAGCTTGATCACACCGAGCAGCCCTGGCTATCTCTGCAGCAATGCCTATGAAGGCAGATGCTGGGACGCCGGGTTCCAAACATTCACTGCCTGCATTTTCAAGGGCCCGGACAAATTATGCGGGGACGAGTGCGTCCAAGAAGTGCACAGGCTGTACTGCGGCCAGGTCAATGTGCCTCCGGTTGTCGATCCGTCAGATACTCCTTCGGATACGTCCGTCTATCAGAATGTCCCGGCGATGATGAGCGATTCGGGCATCCTTGCCCAGTTGATGCAACCGATGCAGACGATAGCTGTCAACATAAAAACCGCTTCTGCGCCCAAGGGGCTGCTCCATGAGTATGAAGACATCATACGGTTCGGCGCGATGCGGTTCAATTATTATGGCGAGCCGACTGAGTGCTCTATCGGAGGGTCCGGAGTCGGCTGCACAGGGTATTGCTCGGTCAGCAAGACGCAAGTCTGCTTCAGGAATTTGGACTGCCCCTCCGGCCAGACATGCGTCCTCGGCACTTCTGCTGACGGGGGCAGTGTCGTCGCAGAGGTAAGCGACAAGGTAGGTGACTACACCACGGGCCTCATCAAGGCGGTCAACGACACGCGGGGCGCAACCTGGACCCCCTATGCCGAAGCGTTCTACAATTCCATCGGCTATTATGCCGGCAGAAGCGATCTGAGACTCAACGTGCTGGACTTCGATGCAACAAAACGGCCGGTGCAGTACAACTGCCAGAAAAATGCCGTCCTCATGGTTACTGATGGTAACTCGACCGCTGATCTGAGCAAGAAAGTGGCTGATCAGGCGAATTCAACCCTCTGTTATGCATCGCAGTGCAATGACGGAGACGGCCAGACCACCACATACCCAACCTACAACAACACCTGCCAGAGATATGCGGGAAGCCTCAATATCGACGATCTTGCCTGGTTGGGACAGAACAGAAACATAACAGACTTTACTCTTCTTCCAACATATGAAAAAGACAAGATTTACACATACGTTATTTTCTCCGGCACCGGGGATACGAAATTGGCAGGCGAATGCAACCCGCAAACCCTCATGCAGAACACCGCAAACAACGGTGCAGGGACAATACAGTTTGCCAAGTCAAATGACCCCGACTCCCTCTATGCGGCCTTCAAGAGCATGCTCCAGACGATCTCTGCGAAGTCTGCATCGGGAACAGCGGCGTCGGTCCTGGCATCTGGTGAAGGCACCGGCGCAAACCTCATCCAGGCCCTCTTTTATCCGAAAAAGAAATTCTTCACCAAGGTCTGCTCGATCAATACGGGCAAGACCTGCGATTCTGATGCAAACTGCCTGGCCGGCGAAGGGCGATGCATCAACGAGACCGAATGGGCCGGGACGCTCCAGAACCTCTGGTACTATGTTGATCCCGGCTTGAAATACAGCAATATCCGCGAGGATACCGTTGCCGACAAGAAACTCAACGTGCTCAATGATTTTGTAATCCAGTTCTATTATGATCCCGTCGCCCAGGTCACCAAGGCGGCAAGGTCAAAGCAAGAAGCCACGAATCCCATCACGTATACACCCCAGCCTCCCGACGCCACCTTTGATACCCTCGGCAGCCTCTGGGAGGCTGGAAAGTTATTGTG
>JBLNHB010000188.1:0-3470 GCA_050268805.1 bacterium
GAGGTGAAGGGCGTCAACCGGGTCGTCTATGACATCAGCTCCAAGCCGCCGAGTACGATCGAATGGGAATAATAACGGCAGGGGTTGGTAGCTGGGAATTGGGGATTGGTGTTTTCTAACCCCGAACCCCGGGCTTTAGCCCTCGAATCCCGAATCCCTAAACCCTAAGCCCGATTTTACACAATGGACATTACATCATACCTGAAAGAGAAAAAAGATCTCGTCGATTCCTTTCTCGCGTCCTATTGTGACCGCGCGATCCAGCCGTCTGTTCTCCATGAATCCATGAAATACTCTCTTCTCGCGGGAGGCAAGAGGATACGGCCCATCCTCTGCATCGCGTCCTATGAGGCGTGCGGAGGGAACGGGACGGAGGTCCTGCCCCAGGCATGCGCGCTCGAATTCATCCATACCTATTCGCTCATCCACGATGACCTTCCTACCATGGATAACGATTCTCTCCGGCGCGGAAAGCCGACGAACCATGTGGTTTTCGGCGAGGCAATGGCGATCCTTGCAGGTGACGCGCTCCTTACCGATGCGTTCAGGGTATTTTCCGAAAGCAAAACGCTTGCCCCTGAGAGGCTTCTCGCAGGAATGCGCGATCTGTCAGCATCAGCGGGAATCATGGGCATGGTCGCAGGCCAGGCACAGGATATCATCTCTGAGAACGGGGAACCCAGTGAAGAAATCGTCCAGTTCATCCACATGAACAAGACTGCTGCCCTCATCCGCTCATCCGTCACCATCGGCGCACACCTGGCAGGGGCAGACGATGATGATATGCCATTGTTCTCTAAGTTCGGGAGCAACATCGGCCTTGCGTTCCAGGTCATCGACGATATCCTCGATATCGAGGGCACCACAGAAGAACTCGGCAAACCAAAGGGCTCGGACATGGAAAAGAAGAAGATGACCTACCCTTCGGTGTACGGGATTGAGCAGTCGAGGGCGATCGCCGGTGAACTCATCTCTTCTGCAGGTGCGTCTATCCGGAAAATCAAAGGCAACCCTCAGAACCTGATCGCTATTGCCGATTACCTTCTCGCACGGACGAGCTAAGGAACCCCGCCGGGACAGGTGGATTCGCACTCGATTCTCTTTGCTTAGTTGATGTATCATAAGAGCTGGTTCCGTCATGAAGGACCTCAACAGCATAAGCGGCCCCCAGGACATCAAGGGCCTGAGTATGGAAGAACTCTCCCTGCTCGCTGATCAGCTCAGGGAAAAGATCATCGAGACCGTTGCCGCCAAGGGCGGCCATCTCGCCTCAAACCTCGGTGTCGTTGAACTCACCATTGCGCTCCATTCCGTGTTCAATACGCCTGAAGACAGGATCATCTGGGATGTCGGCCACCAGTCGTATGCCCACAAGCTCCTCACCGGCCGCGCAAAAGACTTCGATTCGCTTCGGCAGTACGGTGGGATTGCCGGATTCCCCAAAATGAGCGAGAGCAGGCACGATGCTTTCGGAACAGGCCACAGCTCGACGTCCATTTCGGCCGCGCTCGGCATCCTCGAGGGGAGGAACAAGATCGGCAAGAATTTCAAAGTCATCGCGGTCATCGGCGACGGCGCGATGACTGCGGGGCTCGCCTTCGAGGGACTCAACCACGCCGGCCACCTGAAGAAGGACCTCATCGTCATCCTCAATGACAACGAAATGTCTATTTCTAAGAATGTGGGCGCCCTGTCGTCCTATCTCAACAGGATACTCACCGGCGATCGTTTCCAGAAATTCAAGCGCGATACGAAATCCCTCCTCGAGAGCATCCCGAAGGTCGGAGACAAGGTTTCAAGAATAGCTCAGAAGGTCGAAGAGACCCTGAAAGGGATGTTTCTGCCCGGAATCATCTTTGAGGAACTCGGGTTCAATTATGTGGGCCCCATCGATGGTCACGACATCTCACGCCTGATCGAGGTGCTGAAGAACATCAAGAACAATACCGAACCGACTCTCCTCCATGTCATCACCCGGAAGGGCAAAGGATACGAGTTTTCCGAAGAAGACCCCTGTACCTTCCATGGTATCGGGCCCTTTGAGGCGGAAACAGGGCAGAAGACAAAGTGCAGCAAGACCCCGTCCTTCAGTGAGACCTTTGGCGCCATCCTGACCGAGTTTGCCCGGAGGGACCCGAGAATCGTCGCGATCACTGCCGCAATGACAGAGGGCACGGGACTCAGGCAATTTGCCGAGCACTTTCCTGAACGGTTCTACGACGTCGGGATCGCAGAGCCCCACGCGGTCACGTTTGCAGCCGGTCTCGCCACCCAGGGACTGAGGCCGGTTGTCGCGATCTACTCAACGTTTCTCCAGCGGTCCTATGATGAGATCATTCATGATGTCTGTCTCCAGAAACTGCCGGTCATCTTCGCCATCGACCGTGCCGGTATTGTCGGCGAAGACGGCCCCACCCACCACGGCGTCTTCGACATTGCCTATCTCCGGCATATCCCGAACCTCTGCGTCATGGCTCCCAAGAACAGCCTCGAGATGAGACAGATGCTCTCCCTCGCGCTCACGCTCGATATCGCTTCCGCCATTCGCTATCCCCGGGGGAATGTCGTCGAAGACATGGAGCTCCTTGCAGCGGACGACGTGAAGATGGGTACGGCGGAGGTCCTCTCCGAGGGGAGCGACATCGCCATCATCGGGGTGGGGAACATGGTGCACCCGGCCTACCTTGCCTCAAAGCGTCTTGAAAAGGAAGGCACCCATGTCACCCTCATCAACGCCCGGTTCATTAAGCCCCTCGATCGAGATACCATCATGACCGCGGGAAGAAGGACAGGCAGGCTGCTCATCGTTGAGGAACATGCCGTCTCCGGTGGGTTCAGCGGTGCGGTCCTTGAGGCGTTCCATCAGGCAGGTGTGAGCGGAATTCCGGTAAAGATGCTCGGCCTTCCCGACACCTTCATCGAGCAGGGAAACCAGAAGGAGCTGCGGCACATCTACAGCCTCGACGAAACCGGGATTTACGATGCCGCGGTCTCTCTGATCCGCGAGAGCACCGGCCGGTGACCGGGCCCCGTGAGGGACTTTTCGAGAATCTTGCCGATAACCCGCCTTATCTGCCGTAGGTAGAGCACTGCGTCTCAAGGAACGCTTGAAGTTCATTCGGGGCGAGAAGCGTGCCAGGCAGGTCAACCTCCAGCATCGTAGCCTTGAAAATCTTCTTGACAAGGTTTATGACACCGTACTGAATCACTTCTTCAGGAAATGATTCCGGTGCGTTCCCGATCAAGAAACGCTCTCCATACCAATGCCCCTGTGTGGGGGCGATCCCCGTGCAGTCATTCCCGCGAAACGCTTTCATGGTCACTCCTCGTGAGAGTGCCAGATCACGGACGCCCAGATTCACCAGTTGGAGCCCCCGCATTGCAGGGTTAGAGCCCAACCCATGCCGCCCCTTGGTGACAGGGAGAAAACGAAAGACATTGACCCCTGAACAATAGACCGATATCCCCTC
>JBLNHB010000189.1:0-4733 GCA_050268805.1 bacterium
GACAGATGCAACGATCAGAATGTCGATGACACGGGCGACTATCCTCAGAAGAGTATCTGCTCTTCTCAGTTCCTCAGACATCAAACATATTACCAGTTACCAGAGAATTTTTCAATTTTTCAACCGAACCGCGCAATCTATTCGGTTCGATCCCCTAAGGAGAAGCAGGCTGTTTTGCTAACATTCCACCAACACAGTTTTCACAGCATTTCTTTCGAAAAAACAAAAAGTTAAAAAATTTTCAAAGACATCACTTTTTTTTCTTGACAAACACAACATATTGTGGTTTAATTTTTAAAATCCTTGTTACCTATACTATGTGTAGATTTGGGAGGAGAGATTATGTACGAAGAGTGTAAGGGGATTCAGAGCTGGTTTACCTGCCTCAACTGCACACTGCTGAGCACCCGTCTCTGCCCTCTCGAAGGGGAAGACGCGATCGACAAGATCGTGAACCGAATCCGGATGATAGAAAACCCCGAGTTCAATGCTTTCAAGGAACATCATCTCAATAACATATCATCACAACCATAATCATAACTTTTCAGTATTGGAGGAATAATTCATGAGTTCAGTTTCTCTGTCGACATTTCTGTCTTCAAACGCGCTCAAGGTTCTCCAGAAGCGGTACCTCATCAAGGATGAGGAGGGCAAGGTTGTTGAGACACCGGAAGAGCTCTTCAGGAGAGTAGCCCGGGCGATTGCTTCTGCTGAGGCGAAATTCGGGAAGAGTTTTTCCGATGTCCAGTTCATCGAGGAAGAGTTTTACCGCCTCATGACCTCGCTCGATTTCCTGCCCAATAGTCCCACCCTCATGAACGCGGGGAGGAGGCTCGGCCAGCTCTCGGCATGCTTCGTCCTACCCGTCGGGGATTCCATGGAATCCATCTTCGATGCGGTCAAGAACGCAGCGATCATCCACAAATCAGGAGGCGGCACAGGATTCAGTTTTTCCCAGCTCAGGCCGGGCGGGGATGTCGTCGGCTCCACGAAGGGCATCTCATCGGGACCCATCTCCTTCATGACGGTTTTCGATACCGCGACTGAAGCGGTTAAGCAGGGAGGGACGCGGCGCGGTGCGAACATGGGCATGCTGCGTGTGGACCACCCGGACATTGTCCCGTTCATCACCTGCAAGGACAATAACAGCAAGCTCAACAATTTCAACATCTCTGTTGCGCTCACCGAGGAGTTCATGCGGGCCGTCATAGATGACGGAACGTATACCCTCACCAATCCCCGGACGAAAAACGTGGTCGCCACCCTTCGCGCGCGGGAGGTATTCGACCTCATCGTCAAGCATGCCTGGAAAAACGGCGAGCCGGGAATCGTCTTTCTCGACCGGGTGAACCAGTCCAATCCCACACCGCACATCGGGGAGATCGAGAGCACAAACCCCTGCGGTGAACAGCCGCTCCTCCCCTTCGAGTCCTGCAACCTCGGCTCCATCAATTTGAGCAACATGGTGAGGACCGACGCCGCAAAACCCGAGATCGACTGGATGAAGCTCCGGGAGACGACCTGGAAGGCAGTGCATTTCCTCGACAATGTCATCGAGGTGAATAAATACCCGATCAAGCAGATTGAGGAGAACACGAGAGCGAACAGAAAGATCGGCCTCGGCATCATGGGATGGGCAGACATGCTCATCCAGATGGGCATTCCCTACAATTCGGAAGAGGCACTGAAACTCGCAGCAGAGGTCATGGGCTTCATCAACGAGGAAGGCAAGAAAGCGTCGGAGAGCCTTGCCGAGGAACGGGGCGTGTTTCCGAACTACAAGGGAAGCATCTACGACGGCAAGCGGAGGCTCAGGAACGCCACCGTCACCACCATTGCGCCGACCGGGAGCCTCTCTCTTCTCGCGAACTGTTCTTCCGGCATCGAGCCGCTTTTCGCCGTATCCTATGTGCGCACCGTTTTGGAGGGCACCAAGCTCATCGAGGTGAATCCCCATTTCGAAAAGCTCGCAAAGGAGCATGGATTCTGGTCGCGTGAGCTCATGGAGAAAATATCCGAAAAAAGCTCACTCAAGAGCTTCTGCGAGATACCGGATGAGGTGAAACGGGTCTATGTGACTGCCCACGATATCACGCCGGAAGACCACTGCAGGATGCAGGCTGCCTTCCAGAAGCACGTGGACAACGCGGTCTCCAAGACCGTAAACTTCCCGAACAGCGCAACGATTGAGGATGTATCACGGGTCTACAGGCTTGCCTATCAGCTCGGCTGCAAGGGCGTGACGGTCTACCGCGACGGCTCACGGGAAGAGCAGGTACTCTCGGTGCAGAAAAAAACTGAGCAGACAAAGGAAAAATCTGTCATGACCGATGCGCAGACCGGGAAGATCATTCCCCGGAAGCGGCCGGAGACGATCAAGGGCACGACCCGGGTCATGAAAACCGGCTGCGGCGGACTCTACGTTACGGTGAATGAAGATGACAACGGTATGCCCTTCGAGGTCTTCAACCATATCGGAAAGGCGGGCGGGTGCGCAGCGAGCCAGTCGGAGGCGATCGGAAGGCTCGTCTCCCTCGCGCTCCGGTGCAACATTGCTCCTGAGGAGATCGTGAAGCAGCTCAAGGGCATCTCCTGCCACCAGCCCTCCTGGGCGAGCGGCGGGAAGATCCTCTCCTGCGCGGATGCCATTGCCAAGGCTATCGAATCCTACCGTATGAAGGACAAGAAGGACAACGGCAACGGTCACAAGAAGCATGACAATCCCATGCTCATGGGAGCATGTCCCGATTGCGGCGGAGCGGTCGAGCACGAGGGCGGCTGCGCGGTCTGCCGGAACTGCGGATTTACGAAGTGCGGTTAATCTCTCTCAATACGCAATAGAGCATGAGCAGCAGCGGTAAAGAAGTTGTCAAACGACCCTCCTGGGACGAGTACTTCATAGAAATTGCGAAGGTCGTCTCATCCCGTTCCACCTGCCTCCGGAGACGCTACGGCGCGGTCATTGTCAAGGACAATGTCATCATCAGCACCGGATACAATGGCGCTCCCCGCGGCTCTGTCAACTGCATCGATATCGGCACGTGCAGGCGGAAAGAGCTCAATGTTCCTGCCGGGGAGCGGTACGAACTCTGCGAGGCGGTCCATGCCGAGCAAAACGCCATCATCAACGGCTTCCCCGACCGGATGAAGGATGCCACCATCTACATCGCAGGATTTGAGGAGGACGACTCCTTCGCAGAAGGCAAGCCCTGCCTCCTCTGCAAGCGGATGATCCAGAATGCACAGATCAGGGAAGTCGTTTATCTCTGCAAAGACGGGAGCGTCAAACGGGTTGCCGATCTGAAGCATCTCGACTCCACCCCGCCGATAGCGACGGAGCAGTAGCGATGCATCCATCCGTGATTTCTTCATGGTCTTTCCCTGCTACGGCCGGTTAACGGCGCTGCAGAAGAAGGTTTACAGGAAAAGCGATGAAATCATATCAATCGTCATTCCTGATGCTCATAAACTCCACTCTGTCGTTCAGGCACTTGTATCAGTTCTTGCAAGAGAAGACAAAGAGGAAATAGAAATCCTTTCCCAGAAATTGATCTCATCACTAGCGGTTCGACTTAAGACACCTCCTCTTCGAGTCAAGGTACTCTCTGCCAGGCCGCACAGTGACTTTGGCGAGTTGCACGGGCTTTATGTCCCGGCTGAGGGGACGAAGCCTGCCACAATTACGGTCTGGATGCGAACGGCGCAGAAGAGAAAGGTTGCCGCATTCAGGACCTTTCTCGGGACACTGCTCCATGAGTTCTGCCACCATCTCGATTACGAGCACTTCCTGCTTCCTGAATCTTTCCACACCGAGGGGTTCTTCAAGCGCGAGTCGAGCATGTTTCATCAGCTTGCGGCAATAAGAAAGACCGATTGAATTTCAGGGCTGAGATATTTTGTCTATCCACATCACGAGCTCGATCTTCTCTTTTGGCGCACCATCGAGACGGCCGAGCGCCTGACCGTTCCGGAAGAGAATAAAGGTTGGAGTTGCATGAACGTTGAAGCGTGAGGAGAGTGCCGGCTCTTCATTCACTTCTACCTTGACCACCTTCATCCGTCCCGCACGCCGGTTTGCCAGGTCGTCCATGACCGGCTCGTAGAGTCGACAATAACCGCAGCTCCTTGACCAGAACTCTACGAGCACCAAGCCGGGCCAGTCAAAGACCTCACGCTGAAACGAAGCCTGAGTTGCGTCCACTGGTGTACGGGGCAGTGAGAGCAGGGTTTTGCATTTACCGCAGATAGGGCGCTCTCCCAGCCTTTCCGTAGGAACACGGTTGACTGCATTGCACGTGCCGCACCTCAGGAGAACTGACTCTTTTCCCATGAACTATTCCGGCTCAAGAGATGAAATCATCATACCCATTATATCACTGAAGAATCCGGCGCTCGAAGATGCAATGGCCCTCTTTCTCCGGGTGAGACTGCATAACCATAGATATTGAGGAGTCTGATATACCGTGAGGACTGGGGGTAAATCCTTGAGAGACGTATATCCGGTGATTTTGAGGAGCTCAAGTCCCTTTACGTAGTACATTTTCGCCCCTGGGAACCGCTTCAGCGAAAACACATTGTAATTGCTTAAGAATTAGCTTCTCCAGCCGCCAGAATCAGATGGATAGCCACTAGAATGGCAATATTCCCCAAGATCTTTTATCAAGGTTTGAAATAAAAAATTGATGAAACAAATTGATTCTTGCTTAACAATTGACAATACCATGATTCCTCGT
>JBLNHB010000190.1:0-9624 GCA_050268805.1 bacterium
AGATATCATGAGAGGAGATGTTTTTACCGTGCTGCCCGAGACAACCGTGGAAGAGATCGGAAGGCTCTTTATCGAAAAAGGGATCAGCGGAGCGCCGGTTGTGGATGTTGACGGAAAAATCTTTGGGATTGTTACGGAAAATGATCTCATCAGCCAGAACAAGAAATTCCATATTCCGACCATCTTGCGCATTTTCGATGCCATTATCCCGCTGGAAAGCTCCACGAAGATCGAAAAGGAGATCAAGAAGATGGCGGCAACAACCGCACGCGAGATCTGTACCCGGGATGTGATTACCGTCAGTGAGGATACCACGCTGACCGATATCGCGACGATCATGACGGAGAAGAAAATCCATCTCCTCCCCGTCATCAGAGAGGGAAAGATCATTGGTATTGTCGGGAAAAAGGAAGTTATCAAGGGTGCGGCCCGTTCATCGTAAAAGCTCGAGCCCTGAAGAAACATTCTCCATCGGGCAGAAACTCGGCAGGCATCTCGGAAAAGGCAGGGTCGTCTGTCTCTATGGCGAGGTGGGAGCGGGGAAGACCACCATGATCAAAGGAATTGCATCTGCGTTCGGGATTAGCGACCGAGATGTGACGAGCGCCAGTTTTACGATTATCACGCAGTACAGGACAGGGCCGCGGTTCAATCACATCGACCTCTACCGCGTTACCGGCAGCAGGGAGGTTTTTGAGACCGGTGTATATGATGCCCTTGATGGCGAGAGCGTATCGGTTATTGAATGGGCTGAGAGGCTGCCTGAGGTTCCTGTCGACGCGATCCGGGTATATTTCACGATCGTTTCTGACTCTCAGCGCGAAATAAGAATCGAAGGGATAGATGAAAAAGATCGGGATCATCTGTAAGAAGGAAAAACCCGAGGCCCTGGATATCGTACGGGTAATTCTCCCCTACCTCGAGAGCCAGGGTGTACGGGTATACCTGGATGAAGACGCCGCGCAGGGGCTCGGCATACCGGGGCATCCTCGGGCTTCCATGGTTGATCTTGTTGAGGCTGTCATCGTTCTCGGCGGAGATGGCACCATGCTGTCCGTTGTCCGCCTCGTTGCTCAACGGGAGATTCCGATCCTCGGGGTCAACCTCGGGAGTCTCGGGTTCATCACGGAAGTGAACAGGGCGGAGCTCATGGAAGCAGTCGAATCCCTGAGCAGGGATCTGCTCACCGTTGAGCAACGGCTCATGCTTGATGTGCGAATCTGGAGGGAGGGGGAACCGGTATCAACCTATACCGTTCTGAACGATGCGGTGATCAACAAAGGCGCCCTTGCGAGAATCATTGACCTTGAGACCTTTATTGACCACAAGTATATGACAACTTATAAAGCAGACGGTCTGATTGTGGCCACCCCTACCGGCTCGACCGCCTATTCCCTCTCCGCCGGCGGCCCGATTATTTACCCTACCCTCGGCGTAGTGGTTATCACCCCGATCTGTCCCCACATGCTCGCAAACAGGCCCCTCGTTGTCAGCAGGGAGTCTTTTATTGAAGTTGTGCTCCAGTCTGAAAGCGAGGCTGTGTATCTCACCCTGGACGGACAGGTAGGGGTTTCTCTCAAGAAATCGGACAGAATCGAGATACGGGAATCGGTCCATCACGCAAGACTGCTGATTCCCAGCGACAAGGATTACTTCAAGGTCCTCAGGACGAAGCTCAAGTGGGGTGAGCGATAGGTGGAAGAACTATCATCAGGTGAATTGCGGCTCCTCCTCGAATTCTATCGATCCCTCGGATTGAAAGAGATTGTCCTTGACGATGAAATTGTTCTGCGTTCACCATGTGCTCCCCGAGGCCGCGAGGAAAAAGCGCAGCTGCTCGACCGGCTGAAAGACGAGACGATCGGCGACTGCACGCGATGCAGGCTGAGTGCCCAGAGGACGAATGTTGTTTTCGGCGAGGGGGACCCCGATTGCGAGATTATGTTCATCGGCGAAGGACCGGGTGAGGATGAAGATCGCCAGGGCAGGCCCTTTGTCGGGAAAGCCGGTCAGCTCCTGAGAAATCTCATCCGGAAGATGGGATTGAAGAGCGAGGAGGTCTATATTGCCAATGTGGTGAAGTGCAGGCCCCCGGGCAATCGGAATCCTCTCGAAGACGAGATCGATACCTGTATTCCCTTCCTGAAGGAGCAGATCGAGATCATCTCCCCGAAGGTCATCGTCCTCCTCGGCAATGTCGCGCTCCAGGGGCTCCTCAAGAGCCGGCTTCGGATAACAGCGGCCCGTGGAAAGTTTCAATCGTACGGGGGAATTCCGGTGATGCCGACCTTTCATCCCTCCTATCTTCTCAGGAATCCGAGGGACAAATGGCTCACCTGGCAGGATGCGGTTGAGGTGCTGAAATACCTCGGCCGGGATGCCGGAGATCAATCCTCAGGACAGGGAGAGCAGAACCAGGGCTGACTTATCGCCTCTCCCTCATCAGGCTCATATATCTCCTGAATTCATCCTTGAAATGCTCGCTGAAGATGTCCGAATGGATCGCTGTTGCAATCTTGTCGAGATTCCAGAACCGTATCTCCTCTATTTCCTGAGGGTTGAAACTGTTGACCTCGTCAGTGCAGCACCGGAATGAATAGACGAGTTCGGATTCTTTTTCGTTTGTGTGGATGTAGGTGTAGAGAAATTCCGGATCGCAGTCTCTGAGGCCGAGTTCCTCATGCATTTCCCGCCGAAGCGCATCATCAACGCTTTCTCCCCGGTCAATGTGGCCCCCGACCGATGTATCCCAGACGCCGGGAGCGACATCTTTTGCAAGGGAGCGCTTCTGGAGAAGCAACCTGCCGGCGGAATCGAAGATGAGCAGATGGACGACTCTGTGGAGAAGCTGTTTCCGGTGTATTTCAGCACGGGACGCATAGCCGATAATTTCTCCCCGTTCATTCACGATATCGAGCACCTCGCCTGTCATGAATCCATTATACCCGAGAGAGTTCCTTTGTGCGTATGATTCTGAAAACGGGAAGATGATTGTTTTATAATAACCTGGTTTGTGACGATTCAGACGGCATGGGGACTAATGAACCTCCTGAAACGCATATATTTCTACCTCAAAATGATCAGGTTCTCACACTCCGTGTTTGCTCTCCCTTTCGCCTTTACCGCGGCATTCCTCGCAGCAGGGGGTATTCCAACGGCGCGTCAGGCGTTCTTCATTCTGCTTGCGATGGTCGGGGCCAGATCTGCGGCAATGGGGTTCAACAGAATCATCGACAGGAACATAGATGCAAAGAACCCGCGGACGTCAAAAAGAGAGATTCCTGCCGGTACTATAAAGACAGGGGATGCCCTGATTTTTTCCCTCCTTTCTTTTGGGGTTATGGCATTTGCCGCATTTATGCTCAACCCGCTCTGTTTTAAACTTTCACCGCTGGCTGGGGCGATCGTCATCCTCTATTCGTATACTAAGAGGTTCACCTCCCTGTCGCACCTCGTCTTAGGGGTCGCCATCGCGGGAGCCCCCCTGGGCGCATGGATAGCAGTCCGGGGCAGCTTCGGGGCAGAGATAATCCCCCTGGGGACTGCCGTTGTATTTTGGCTGGCAGGTTTCGATGTTCTCTATGCATTACAGGATCTTGATTTCGACCGGACCTATGGTCTCTACTCGATTCCCCGGAAATTCGGAATTGCACGGGCACTCGTGCTCTCAAGAATATTCCATTCCGTCACGTGGGTGTTGTTCATATGGAACGGGTTCATTTTCGATTGTGGTCCCGTGTATTTCATCGGCATGGTCGTCGTGGGTTTACTGCTTATCTATGAACATTCCCTGGTCAAGAAGGACGACCTGAGCAAGCTTGATGTGGCATTTTTCAATATGAATGGTTACATCAGCATTGCGGTATGTATTTTCACTTTTGCTGATTTAATGCTCAGATAAGTCTGTTGTCCGGTGGGGAGATCATTCTCTCCTTGTCTAATCAACCATAGAGCCCGGGCGATCTCAACGCATTAAGGACAGAGAGTAAAAAACTCTTTAAAATGTGTGCGTTATTTAGAAAACATCAAGTATTGATTTAGAAGTTTCTGGAGATAGATTTGGTATAATTTATGTATCCGGTTTCTTCCGAATTCGGTGAAAGCATCCGATGACTACTCGGCAGACATTGGAAAAGAAGATTCAGAGTCGTCCTCTCTGGAGAAGGGACATGCACGTAGAGGCAATAGAGAGATATATTGAAGAGGGATGGGGAGGAAGAGCCCTCGCATTCTATCAAACGTCGGTCATAGACGGGATCATTCATTCCCATTTTGAGAAGACAGGGGGAAGAGATTCTTTTGCGGTCTTTGCGACGGGAAGTTACGGCAGGGAGGAGATGTGTCCATATTCGGACATTGATATCCTACTCTTGTCCCTCGATCGGACCAGGCCGGCCGGGGTGACGGAATTCCTATACAGCTTATGGGATGACGGTCTGAACATCAGCCACGCGTTCAGGACGCCTCGGGAATGCGTGGATGATGCTTTTGAGGATATACGGACACGAACGGCACTCCTTGAGGCGAGGTTCATATGTGGCGACCCGGTGCTGGAGGCGCGGTTCCGTGAAGAAGTCCTGCAGAAGATCCGGGCGCGGAAACGGGAGGACTTTGTATCGGAAAGACTGAGGGAGATCCGGGAGCGGCACAGGAAACAGGGAAATTCGCCATTCCTCCTCCAGCCTGACCTCAAGGAATCCAAGGGTTGTTTGAGAGATATTCACTCTGCCCTGTGGCTTGCCTCAGTTCTCTATAAATTCACGAAATTTCATGATTTTGAGCGGATGCTCCCGAAGGAAGACTATCAGAGATATCTCAGGGCATATGATTTTCTCCTGAAGCTCCGCTTTGTCATTCATATTCTGAGCAGGAGGAAGAACGACCGGCTTCTCTTTGAATTTCAGGAAGAAGCTGCAGAGATGCTCGGAATACGAAGGTCCAAAAAATTCACGGCAGTCGAGCGGATGATGAGATACTTTTTCATCAAAGCCCGGACGGTAAGTGCATACAGTGAGAAAATATTCAAGAAATGCGGCGAGGAGATAACGCGGAGATATTTTCCTTTTCCCCGGAAGAGAATCAATGCCGATTTTTCGGTAGCGCAGCAGCGCATAATTGTGAACAGTGACCGAAAACTGAAAGACGATCCTCTCAAGATATTCGAATTGTTCTCAATCCATGCCTCCACAGGGTATCCATTGAGCGAACATCTTCAGGACATCGTGAGCAAGTATGCGCTTTCGATTCGGGCCTCTCTTCGGCGCAACAGAAGAGTCATCGACTGTTTCCTGTCCGTTTTGAGATCCGGCAGGGTCTACCAGACGCTCAGGGCCATGCATGATGCAGGCGTGCTCGACCGTCTCATTCCCGAGTTCGGTTCCCTGCGGTATCTCCTGGTCAATGATTCCTACCACACCTATCCTGTTGATGAGCATTCCCTCATCTGCGTGAACAGGCTGGAATCGCTCATGGCGGTGCGGGATGAATCACAGAGATTCCTCTCTGATCTCATGCGTTCATTCCCCAGGAGGGATATGCTCTATCTCGCAGTCCTTCTGCATGACACGGGAAAGTCCAAGGGAAGATTCCACGGGGCTGAGGGCTACAAGAATATCATGACTGTTACTGAGCGGCTGCAGCTCGATCGGGAATCAAGAGAGCTTGTTGAGTTCCTCGTGAAAAACCATCTCCTCATGGCCGATACCGCGTTCAAACACGACAGTGAGTCGTCCGAGGTTGCGACCTCCTTTGCCGAGAAGGTCGTGACAGAGGAGCGCCTCAACGCCCTCTATCTTCTCACCTACGCGGACATGTCGTCGGTGAGCGACCATTTCTGGACCCCCTGGAGGGCCGCCCTCCTGAAGAATCTCTATGCACGCACCTGCGACCATATCCGGGGAACGGGACATGGTAGAATATCACTTCTCACAGCATCCTTGACCGATTCCGACCAGGGATTGCGGCAGTTCATCGCTTCAATGCCTGAGGACTACCTCCTCTCCACATCCGGGGAAAAAGTGCATACGGATCATCGTACCTATGTCGGTGCGGTTGAGAAGGGATTTGCCATGAACCTGACCCATCTGGAAGACAGCACGTCGGAGATGACGATTGCTGTCAGGGACCGGGAAGGCATATTCTCGGAGATTGTCAGCGTGCTTGCCGTCCGGAGACTGAACATTATCGGAGCGAAGCTGCTGACCACGCTCGACGGCTGGGCTGTTGACAGGATCAGGCTTTCGAACTGGCATGAGCTCTGGTGGGAAGGCATCGAGCAGCTCATCGAGTGCGAACTGCGGGACGTACTGCTCCATGGAAAGAAAGTCATCATCCATGACCAGTTTCAGAAAAGCAGGGGCATTGATTCCTTTATCGGCATCGATAACGAGAAAAGCGCTGCCTATACGGTCATCGAGATCATGGCGCCGGATCGGCTCGGACTTCTCTATGACATCACCCAGGTGTTCGCGAATCAGAAAGCCAACATCCTCAACGGCCGGATATACACCGAGCAGGGGGTTGCCAATGATATTTTCAACGTCAATGCGGGCAAGGGGAAATTGAGCGCGGAATGCATTCTGGCTCTGATGGGAGCGCTATGGGAAAGAATCAGAAATTAAAGCTCACGGTGATCATCGGCGTGCTCCTCGCACTCTGGGGGATTTTGTATCTGTTCGGACACAGCGCTATTGTTTCGGGTTACCTCAAGGGGTTCACTGAAGAGCAGCTGCACCGGAACGGTATCAAGAATATAACGGTCGGGAAGGTATACCTCAACATTTTTCCCCTCAACCTTGAGCTCCGTGAGGTCAGTCTCGGCGATGAGAGGGGAGAAGGGATCTTCTCTGCCCGCACGATGAAGCTGTACCCCAGTGTGTGGGAAATCATCAGGAAGAGATTCAAGATCGCCCGGATAGCTGTTTCAGAGGCTGACCTGCGCCTCACGGATACGGATCTTACCGTTATCAGGGCTCTGGGGAGTGGCGGAGCCGGCGGGGGACTGGGGGTTGAAGTCGGGAGCATCGATGTGAGGAAATCAAAGATATCCTACCGGGGCAGGGATGTCAGCATCGAATCGGAGGGCGTCAGAATCTCGGCGGTGCTCTCGGGGAACCCCAGTATGAATATCCGGGTCCCCAAACTGCATGCACGTGCCGGTGCAATAGAGATTCGGAACATGTCTGTAAAGGGCATGGTTTCACTTCGGGAGTCAATGCTCACCATTCGGTCTCTCCATGCAGCTTCTGAAAAGTCATCAGCTGATTTTCATGGCACATACTCAATTCGCGGTCAAGAGCTTTCTGGAGACCTCAAGGCAAACCTGGATGTCGTGGAACTGGGAAACTATATCAGAGGCGAGAACCTGAAGAATGGCAATGTTCTTGTACAGGGAAAGCTCCATTACTCGAATAAGGCACTCACGACGGAGATGAAGGTATCAGGAGGGTTCTATATCGAGACCCTCATGAGTTCTCTCAATCTCACGGTTCCTATCAGGGGCTTCACTAAATTCAGCGGAGCGGTCACGATTCACAATAATCAGATTACCGGCAGGGCTGATGCTGAGCTCGTCAAGGGGCATCTGTACGGTATTGATGTCGACAGAGCTACGGTCACGGTGGTCTATGATGGCAAGGAATTGACATTTACCAATGGAAAAGCCTCGGTATACGGGGGGACTGCCGAAGTGAATGTTGCCCTCGCTATGCCGACTGTTGAAACCTTTATGGTCGCTGTGGACGTTGATAAGGTGAATGCGAAGGATTTGCTGAAACTGATCGGGCTCGAATTGCCTCTTCCTCTGGGTGTTGTCACCGGAAGCCTCAGGACAGAGGGTCACACGTTCTCCCCCGAGGGCTGGTTCATCGCACATTTCAATCCGGAGACGGGAACGGTGATGATGCGGATATCAACAGCGAAGGGAAAATTCAGCGCCCAGGGTGATCAGGTAAGACTTCAGAGCGTGGAAATCAAGACGCTGGTCTCGACCGCGAATTTTTCCGGAGAAATGAACACGCGCGATAACACACTCTCGATCAGCGGCACTGCAAACACGGGGGATATGGCGGATATCGTAAAACCCTATACAGAGGATGTTCGTGGATACGGTTTCGGCTCCTATACGGTTTCCGGCAAGCTGAATGATCCCGATGTTGCGGGGATAATCAGAATTACCGATATCGGGTACGGGAAATATACATTCAACAGCTTGGAATCCGTATTCCGGTACAACGCGGGCAATATCATCATTAAGAATATGACCCTCGCATCGGGTGGTGAAAAACATACAATCAGCGGATCCATCAGGGTGAAGGACCGGCAAAAGGGTTTCAACATTGATGACGTGGTCTTCGATCTGAAAGCGGACATTCACCGTCTCGGAGTGAAACCTGCTCTGGAGCTTTTCGGATATTCTCTTCCAGTCGACGGCTTTGCCGCAGGGAATGTGTGGTTTTCTGGGACCATCCACGATGTAAAAGCACAGGCGCATGTGAAGATCAGTCCGGTAAGCGTGTATGGATACGATATTGATTCAGTCGAATCAGACGTGCTTGTGGAAAAGGGGGTCTTCTCGTTCCCCGAAATCACTGCCGTCAAGGAGAAATCGGTCGTTGCAATGAATCTCCGGATTAATCGGGAAGGCGCGTATGAAGTCCGTATTCCCAAAGGGTATATTCAGGTGAGCCATCTCCCGTTCAAATCGCCCGTCCAGCAAGGAGTAATCGAGTTCACCGCGGAAGGAAAGGGTATGCTCAGCGATCCCGTTCTTACCGCACGGGCGAAACTGGTCGGTTTTATGGCTGAGAACGTACCGCTGGGATACGGGGATATGAGGGTTGTTCTCGAGAAGAAAACACTCTCTCTGTCAGGGGAACTGTTTGACCGGAAGTGTTCTCTCACCGGAACTGTGAGCATGACGGGTGATTATCCCTGGAAACTCAATGCAGCATTTCAACGGGGGGCGTATGATATTATTGCCGTGGCTATCCTGAAAGAGATACCCGAGGACCTCATGTTCAACCTTGAAGGAAAGTTACAGGCATGGGGCGATAGGTATCATGTCGACGGCTTCGTTGACCTGGATACCCTAAATATAAGCATGTATGGTTACAATTTTTCAAATGCATCGAATATCCGGCTGGCCCTGAAGGACCGCCAGGTGACATTTGATAAGTTCAGCCTGAAGAGCGGCGAAGCTTCCTTGAGCATCAAAGGGAGCGTGGTGCCGCTTCAGAGGCTCGATCTCATGATTGACGGAGATACATTTTTGGCCCCTTTGAAGAGGCTTTTCACATCCATTGAAGCAATCAAGGGGAAAGGATTATTCGTCATGTCGATCCGGGGGCAATGGGATACGCCCCTCATCAATGGAGGGATCACCTTCCAGGACGCTTCCCTCGGAATCAAGGATTTTCCCTACCGGATGTATGACCTGAAAAGCTATCTGTATATTGACGACAACCGCTTCGTCATTGAGGAACTCTCCGGGAAGATCGGGGGCGGAGACATGAGCCTGAAAGGATACGGGTACCTCAAGGGGTTCACAGTCGATAAGTTTTACCTTGACACTGAACTTCATGATGTCACCTTTAAGTTCACCAGGGGATTCATGACGACCCTAAG
>JBLNHB010000191.1:0-4314 GCA_050268805.1 bacterium
GCCCGTATGCGGAGAAGCTGGTGCGCGCAGCATTCAGGCTTGCCAACGATATCGATGCGGAATTGGTCGCCATCTATGTCGAGACGGAAAGGCACAAGACGCTTTCCGACAAGGAGAAGGAGTGGCTGAATAAGGCGTTAGACCTCGCAAAACAGTTGGGAGCACGGCTGATATGGATGAAGGGAGATGATGTGGCGGAAGAGTTAGCAGACTATGCGCTGACCAACAACGTGACCAAGATCGTTATCGGAAAGCCGCGCCGCTTTAAATTCTTTCGGTCCATCCCTAAGAAACTTCTGACGAGAACACCCAATATCGATGTCTACCTGCTGGATGCCCGAGTGGATCGCAGGCTCACCCCCAAAAGGCGCATAACTTTTGCCAGACCACTAAACTATGCTATCAGCATCCTCGCCGTTGGTATTGTGTCATCCATTGCTTTTCTTCTCCGGGATCGTCTCAATGAGGTCAATATGCTCTTCCTGCTTCTGTTGCCCGTCACGCTCAGTGCCCTGTACCTGGGAAGGGGACCGTCCATTGTGTCTGCCATCGCGAGCATCCTGATCTTTGATTATCTGTTTGTCTATCCCCATTTCACTTTTGCGGTGAGCGACGTACAGTATTTTCTTTCCTTTATCATCTATATCATTATTGTAGTAATCATAAGCAACCTTGCATCCAAATTGCGCAGCAAAGTAGAGCTGCTCAAACAAAGCGAAATAAAGAACATCGGACTGTACGGGTTGAGCCGGGATCTCGTCACTGCTCGTAACATTGAACAAGCCCTGGCCATCATGGTCCGTCATGCAATCCAAATATTTCCTTGCGAGATCGTGATCTTTTTACCCGAAGGCGACAAACTGGCGGTCAAAGCAAAAACAACGGATTTCGCGGTGTCCCCCGAGGTAATTGGAGTTGCATCGTGGGTTTTTATCAACAAATTGCCGGCCGGACGCGGCACAAGTACGCTGCCACAGACCAGGGGATTTTATCTGCCCATGATTTCAGGGGAGGAGGTCGTCGGGGTGGTGGGGTTTGATTTCAAGGACAGTGAAGAAATTATGACGACCGAAAAACGGGTGGTTCTCAAGACCATAGCCCGGCTTGGCGCCATGGCGATAGAGCGGATGGGGCCGAAATAGGAATTCTTTCCTCTTTATTACTCTGCAATTTCGACCCCCTTTCTCGTCACCTGGCCGAGCATTCTGCATTCGGATAGGGATTAAATCGTATATTAATGCTGACTGCTTATTTCTTTTTCCTTGAAAATAGAGATGTCTTTTTCGCAGACGGTTCCTTCTTCGCTTCTTTCTTTATTTCCTTTGCGTGCCTCTCCATCACCATCTTTTCAGCCTGAAGCCAATTCTCCAGGTCATACCCTTGTGCCCTGCCCCTTCTTTCATAGAGGTCATACGCTACCTGTGCAATCTCGTCCCTGAAGTGTTGCTTCATAGTCATTCCGTCCTCCCTTTGGAAATAGTTTATTCAGCCATATTCAGAAATTCTGAACAAAGCCATTTACATTATATCACACACAAGCCACCGAGGGTTCAACGTCGATAGCTGGTTGAAAGATTCTTTGCATGGATATAGTGGCCCGGCGCCTCCGGCCTTTGAGGGGGAGAGGGGTGATATGCCGGAGAGGAAGAAAGAGCTCTTCAAAGGTGAGAACACCAGGCAGCCGGCAAGCATGAAAGCGCCTCTCCAGCGATGATGAATCGTTCATGGGTCTTTCCTTGCCGGGTCGATCCATGCCTTGACCACCGAAAAACTGTGGATAGTGGCTCGTGCCTGGTGGCTGGTTTTTCGGGACCAGTCACAATACACTATTCACTATCAACTGTCTTTATGTGCCTCTTGACAGTGAACGTTCGTTCACTTTATAATGGAGCCATGAAGAGCGTCGTCCAGGAAGACCTGCTGAGATCGAGGATCAGGGACATCGCCGGGTTCTACCAGAAGAACGGCAGGATGCCGAGCTTCTCGGAGATCGGCGAACTGACCGGCCTGCAATCAAAGAACGCGGTCTTTAAACTCATCAACAAACTCGAGCAATTGAACGTCCTGAGAAAGGACCCGAAGGGCAGGCTCATCCCCCGGTCCATCGTGTACCCGGCCAGGATGCTCGGGACCGTGGAGGCAGGTTTTCCGAGTCCCGCGGAGGAAGAGCTTGTGGACACCCTTTCCCTTGACCAGCTCCTGATCAAGAACCCCGAGGCGACGTTCCTCCTGAAGGTGTCCGGTGATTCCATGTCAGAGGCAGGCATCCTGCCGGGGGACATGGTATTGGTCGACAAAGGCCAGACCCCAAAGAGCGGGGACATCGTCATTGCCGAAGTGGACGGCCAATGGACCATGAAATATCTGAAGAAGAGGGGAGAGAGCGTGACGTTAATCCCCGCGAACCCAAACTACAAACCGATCAGGCCCAAGAAGGAACTCAAGATCGCGGGGGTCGTCACGGCAGTTGTGAGAAAGTACCGGTAGTACCGGTTCCCGGGAGCACAGCAATGAACGAGCAGCTCATAACCACACACTCCTGGCCGCGAGCGATCCTTCATCTCGACGCCGACGCCTTCTTTGCATCCTGCGAGCAGGCGGTTCATCCGGAACTGAGAGGCAGGCCCGTGATAACCGGCAAGGAGCGAGGGATCGTGGCCGCCGCGAGCTACGAGGCAAAGGCACGGGGAATCAAACGGGGGGTGAGGCTCTCCGATGTGAAGAAGATCTGCCCCGATGCCGTCATCCTGCCCTCTGACTATGAGACCTACAGCCTCTTCTCTGTCCGGATGTTCGAGATCCTGAGGCGCTTCTCTCCCGATGTGGAGGAGTACTCGATCGATGAGGCGTTCGTGGACCTCACCGGCCTGAGAAGATCGTTCCACGGCCCCTACGGGATGATCGCGAAAAAGATGCAGGAGGCGGTCGAGAAGGAGCTCGGGATCACCGTATCCATAGGACTGAGCCTCTCAAAGGTCCTGGCAAAGATCGGCTCGAAGCACCGGAAGCCCCACGGATTGACCCTCATCCCCGGAAGGGACATCCATCTCTACCTGAAGGACCTCCTGATCGGAAAGGTCTGGGGCATAGGGCCGAACACAGCGGAGTTCCTGAAGAAGCACAGGATCACCACCGCGCTGCAATATGCCAGGAAGGACGAGGCCTTCATCACGAAGTACCTCTCAAAGCCCTACCATGAGATCTGGCACGAGCTCAACGGAAGAAGCGTCTACCCTGTCACGACCGAATCAAAGACGAGCTACCAGTCCATAAGCAAGGCAAAGACCTTCACCCCGCCCTCAGATGATGAGACCTTCGTCTTCGCCCAGCTATCGAAGAACCTCGAGGCCGCCTGCATCAAGGCGCGCCGCCACCGGCTCGCCGCGACGCGGCTCATTGTCTTTCTCAGGACCAGGGAGTTCAGGGATGTGGGTGTTGAGATGAAGCTGAGCAAGCCGAGCGCCTATCCCGCAGATCTCTATGCACTGCTCAGGAAAGGCTTCGACCATCTCTACCGGTCCGATGCCTTCTACCGGCAGACCGGCGTGGTCCTTGCCGGCTTAGTAGCGGAATCCTCGATCCAGTATACCCTCTTCGACGACACGGCCCGGATAGAGAAGATGGCGAGGATCTACAGTGCCGTCGATCAGCTCTCGGTGAAATACGGGAAGTACGCGGTCCACCATGCCGCGAGCCTGCCCACGAAACTCCAGGCGCGGCATGAGGGGGAGCGGGGTGATATGCCGGAGAGGAAGAAAGAACTCTTCAAGGGTGAGAACACCCGGCAGCGGCTGGGATTGCCGATGCTCGATATCAAGGTTTGAGAAGGGATCGATAAGAGGAGGCAGAAAATATTAAAGTGGTGCTTGCTTCCTCTCATCTCAGCGGTTTGTACATCTTCAGACATGCGGTTCAAGACTTTTACATCTCTACCTTTACGTCCTACGACTCTACAACCATATTGCTGGGAGTGAGAGGAGCAAGACCACCACTTTCGGAAATCTTGCTCTTGATGATTTCCTTATACACCCATTGAATGCGGTTGTCAAGTTTTTTTTCAGTTGAAGGTGAAGCAGTTCAATCCGGCCTGTACCATGGAGAAGAGTATTGCTGATTTCATCTCCAAGTTCTCAAACGGGAGTTCACATCAAGAAGTGTGGAGTCCACCTCATACTATTGATTCTCACTCAGCGATGAAATGTGTCGATTCACGGAAGAAACCAGCAATCAAGATGCTCTTTGGATAATGTTTGCTGAGAAAATTAACATAAGAATCGGTATCTTAAATTGACAAAGGAAAAGGAAAGTGATATA